>JAJTBW010000100.1 GCA_021286705.1 Sphingobacteriia bacterium | reverse complement strand
TACCTATGACATCGTTATTGGTCGTTCTGCTGAGATGCGTATCGTTGATTCTCATACGGGTATTGCTCTTACTTCAGCTAATATCCCTTATGGTGCCAATCTCTACTTTAAGAATGGTTCTACCATTAAGAAAGGTGATTTCATCAGTGATTGGGATCCATATAATGCAGTTATTTTATCTGATGTAACAGGTCGTGTTGATTATCAAAATATCATTGAAAACGTCACCTATCGTGTTGAATCAGATGAGCAGACCGGTTATGCTGATAAGGTTGTCATTGAAAGTCGTGTTAAGACTAAGAACCCTGCAATCAGAATTCTATCTGGTGATGGCGAAGAGATTAAGATCTACGACATCCCGGTTGGTGCCCACATTGTAGTTGAAAATGACGCTGAAATCAAGGCTGGAGAAATCTTAGTTAAGATTCCTCGTGCTATTGGTAAGTCTGGTGACATTACGGGTGGTCTGCCACGTGTTACGGAGTTGTTTGAGGCTCGTAATCCGTCTGACCCCGCACGTGTTGCTGAAATTGATGGTGTTGTTTCTTTT
Organism: Sphingobacteriia bacterium; assembly: GCA_021286705.1. GTDB lineage: Bacteria > Bacteroidota > Bacteroidia > Bacteroidales > TTA-H9 > JAJTBW01. The sequence goes on along the minus strand of JAJTBW010000100.1, from coordinate 14,760 downwards.
GGTAAGAAGCTTAAGAGAGGTAATCGTGAAGTTATCATCACCTCTAAAACCGGTGAACAGAAGACTTATCTGATCTCTACCTCAAAGCAGATCTTAGCTCAGGAAAATGACTACATTAAAGCCGGAACACCTCTATCTGAAGGCTCTATTGCCCCATCTGATATCCTTGCTATTAAGGGACCTATGAAGGTTCAAGAGTATATCGTAAATGAGGTTCAGGAAGTTTACCGTCTGCAAGGTGTTAAGATCAATGACAAACACTTTGAAGTAATTGTTCGTCAGATGATGCGTAAAGTTGAAATTGACGATCCCGGTGATACTAAGTTCCTTGAAGGTGAATTGGTTAATAAAATTGATTTCCAGGAAGAGAACGATTGGATCTTCGGTAAGAAAGTTATCGTTGATGGAGGTGATTCACCATCTCTAAAACCTGGTCAGATTATCAGTGCCCGCAAATTACGTGATGAGAATTCTCTTCTTAAGCGTAAAGATAAAAAGCTTGTTGAAGCTCGTGATGCACAACCTGCAACTGCTCGTCAGGTACTTCAGGGTATCACCAGAGCTTCACTGCAAACTAAGAGCTGGATATCTGCTGCCTCCTTCCAGGAAACTACTAAGGTGTTAACTAATGCCGCCATTGCTGCTAAGAGCGATCAACTGGTTGGCCTTAAAGAAAACGTTATCGTTGGTCACCTTATTCCTGCTGGTACAGGTCTTCGCGAATATGAAAACTTAATCGTTGGATCTCGTGAAGAGTACGAAGCTTTGATGGCGTCTAAATATGATGACCGCTAATAATTTGAAATAATGGATAAAAACCAGAATCCTTTACAGAATCAGATACAGGTTGATCTACCCGAAGCAGTAGCCGAAGGTATCTATTCAAACCTCGCCATAATTACTCATTCAAATGCTGAGTTTGTTGTTGACTTCCTCAGCATGTTACCGGGTATTCCTAAGGCTAAAGTAAAGTCAAGAATAATTCTTACTCCTGCCCATGCCAAAAGATTGCTTCGTGCATTGAAAGAGAATGTGGCTAAATTTGAAGCTGCAAATGGACCTATCGTTGATTCTGAGCCAACTGTTATGCCTCCCTTAAATATGGGGCCTACAGGTATTGCTTAAGATGTTCAACATATAAAAAAGAGGCCGTTCTTATAAGGACGGCCTCTTTTTTGATTCAAGGATTTAAGATTCAAGATTCAAGATTCAAGGATTCAAGATTCAAGGAGAAAATTAGTAGTCCTTTTTTGAATCAGATAATCAAAAATAAAAAAGCTGCCCAAAGTGATTTAGGCAGCTTTTCTTATTAAGATTCTAAAAGAATTTAGGCTTTTGGAGCTTGTCTTAGAACCTCAACTAAGAGTTTCCAGAATTTATCTACTGTTGCAATGTTAATCTTCTCGTCAGGTGAGTGTACACCTCTTAGAGTTGGTCCAAAGCTGACCATGTCCATCTCAGGATATTTTTCAAGGAATAACCCACATTCAAGGCCAGCGTGGATAGACCGGACGATAGGCTCGTTTCCAAAGAGTTCTTTATATACTTTGGCTGTCAACTTCATGATTTGACTATTTGGATTGGGAGCCCAACCTGGATAGCCGTCAGAATGTGTTACTTCAAATTCAGATAGTGTGAATACACTTTCAACCATCATTGCAGCCATGAATTTGGCCGAATTTAAGTCAGACCGTTGGCTGGTGGTTACCATAATTGTGTCATCATCAATAAACTTAACAGAAGCTAAGTTAGTAGACGTTTCCACCATGCCAGGCATACGGTAACTCATGGCTAAGACACCATGAGGACATGCCATTAAGGTGTTTAAAAGTCTGCTTTGAGCACTCCTGTTTATTACAAATTCTGGTAAGGCACTCTTTTCAGCGATTAATGTCAAGCCTGGTTCGGTAATAAAGAGTTCATCCTTTACATCTTTAGAATACTCTTCAAAGAGTTGCAAGAATGCTTCTTCCACTTCGTAAGGAACAGTAACTAGAGCTGATGCCTCTCTTGGGATTGCATTTCTTAGATTACCACCATCAAAATGGGCTAATCGGATATCGCCAATATGTGTTGCCTGTAATAAAAGACGGGTTAATATTTTATTAGAATTACCCAGTCCTTTGTTAATGTCATCACCAGAGTGTCCTCCTTTGAGGCCTCTTACGGTAATTTTATAGGCATGAGCACGGGCAGGGACTGATTTTCGCTTGTATTGCATTGTCGCAATAGTATCAATACCTCCAGCGCAACCAATAAATAGCTCGCCTTCATCTTCTGAGTCGAGATTTAGTAGGATGTTTCCTTTAAGAAATCCTGGTTGAAGAGCATCTGCTCCTGAAAGACCTGTCTCTTCATCAACTGTAAAAAGACATTCAATGGGGCCATGAGCTAGCGTTGAATCTGTCAAAACAGCCATCTGAGCTGCAATCCCAATCCCATCGTCGGCACCTAATGTGGTTCCAGTTGCTTTAACCCATTCACCATCAATCTGTGGTCTAATTGGATCTGTGTTGAAATCAAACTCTAAATCACCATCTTTCTCACACACCATGTCCATATGACTCTGCAGAATGATAGTTGCTCTGTCTTCCATCCCTTTCGTCGCTGGTATGCTAATTAATACATTACCAATGGTGTCATGCTTTGCATCTAAGTTGTGATTTCTTGCAAAGTCTAATAAAAAGGCTCTGATTTTCTCTTCTTTTTTTGAAGGACGAGGAATCTTGCAAATCTCTTCAAAATAGCTCCATACAGCTTGTGGAGATAACTGAGATAGTACTAACATGGAATATTCTTTTATGGTTTATATGTTGTTAACTCTAAAAAAATGCTATGAATTACTCTTTTTCATTATGGTGTAAAGTTATGCTTTTGTTTTTATTCTTCATTGAGTTTTAATGGTGTTCTGAACCATCTTTATTCAAAAACGTTGATACATTAGGTCTTTTGTATTAATTTTAAGAATTGCATTGATAAGTGCTCTACTTTGGATGAAACTAAGTTACCAAACAAGCAAAATATTGTTTATAACCTATAATATTCACATGAATTTATCTCCGATGCGAAAAATATTAATGATTTTTATCGCTTGCTCTTTTGCTCAGTATTTGATAGGGCAAGAGACTCTCCATCCCGCTATTGTACAAAAAGCGGTTTATTTTGATGTCTCCCCTCCATTAGCTCAAATCATGTCTCGTGATTCTGCTCGTGCAGATAGAACATGGAAGGAAGGGGTGGTAAAGAATATCTTCCGAAAAGCTCCTGAGGAGAAGGCAGGATTTGTGGATCCTGTGGTTCAGCAGAGGATGGGGCGCCTAGTCCCACAGAAAGCGGTCAACGTTGGCTGGGATGGTGTTGGTAATATCTCAGGGGTTACCCCTCCAGATACCGATGGAGATGTTGGGCCTAATCACTACTTCCAAATGGTTAACCTCTCTTTTGCTATTTATTCAAAAGACGGACAGCTATTAGCTGGGCCAACTGCAAATTCGAGTCTCTGGAATAATTTCCCGGGTCCATGGGCAGGGACTAACGACGGTGATCCGATCATTATGTATGATGAATGGGCTGATAGATGGGTGGCAACTCAGTTTGCGCTCCCTAATTATCCTGCCGGACCCTTCTTTGAACTGTTAGCTATATCTACAACTAATGATCCTACCGGCACATGGTATCGCTATGCTTTTCAGTATACTGATATGCCCGATTATCCCAAACTAGGAATTTGGCATAATGCCTACACTATGTGCATTAATAAGTTTACTCCCAACAATACTAATTATGATGGGGTAGGGGTGGTCGCTTTTGAACGTGCTAAGATGATGTTAGGAGATCCTAATGCACAGATGGTCATGTTTAACTTCACCTCTTCACAAGAACCATTTGGGATGCTCCCTGCGGATGCTGATGGGCCTGCTCCTCCAACTTCAGAACCTGCCTATTTCTCCTATTTTAAGAGTCCTTCAAAAATGGTTATTTATAAGATGAACATAAACTGGACTAGTACCTCTTTGTCTACACTAGAACTAGACCAGAATATTACTGTTTCATCTTTCTCTACAAGTATTACAGGAATACCTCAAAAGGGAACCTCTAAAAGACTTGATGCGATTACTGACCGACTGATGTATCGTTTACAGTATAGGAATTTTGGTTCATACCAGACAATGGTAACTAATCATAACGTTGCTGTTTCCGGAAGAGCAGCTCCAAGATGGTATGAGTTTAGGAAAACTGCTTCCACCAACTGGACTCTCTATCAGGAGGGAACTTATGCTCCTTCTGATAACCTTAATAGGTGGATGGGTTCAATTGCGATGGATTCATACGGAAATATAGCTCTTGGTTATTCTGTCTCAAGCTCTGATATATATCCCTCCGTTCGATATACAGGCCGCTTGAAAAATGACCCTTTAGGTCAAATGACCATTGCTGAAACCGAGATTGTTGCCGGAACTGGTGCACTTACTAGTGGCTTCTTTGGCAATGCCCGCTGGGGCGACTATTCCTCAATGACCATCGATCCTGTTAATTCAAATCAGTTTTGGTATACTACAGAGTATGTAAAAACAACTAGCGGATCTAACTGGTCAACTAGAGTGGCTAACTTTAGTTTCGATAATGTCTCCGGGCTGACTCTGCAACCCGATTTGGATGTTCTTTGCCTTGGAGATTCTACCCGAATCATTGCTACTCCTGCCGGATTAACTGGTAATATTGCTTTTAACTGGACTTCTAATCCGCTTGGCTTTGTTTCAACAGAGGATACTATTTACGTTAAACCCTCTGATAGTACCTGGTATATCTGCACCTCTACTGATGGTTCTTTAACTGTTACCGATAGCGTTTTGATCTCTGTCAATAAGGCTCCTGTCTCTTTAGCTGGTGCCGATCAAGAAGTTTGTGCCGGAATGACTGCCCAACTTGATGGATCATCGGTTTATGGAAGTACTCACTATTGGACAACCTCAGGCGATGGTACTTTTAATGATTTCCGTCTATATAATCCAATCTATACTCCCGGTACTAATGATACTACCACTGGGTCTGTTTGGTTAATCCAACACGTAAATTCAGTTGCTCCCTGTACAGGGGCTGCATCAGATAGCTTAAAACTGACTATTCATGGTGAGTTGGCTCTTGAGGCGGGTAAGGATTCGTTAATCTGTGTCAACTGGATTCCTTATATTCTACAGGGTTCGGTTAAAGATGGAAATAATGTTCTTTGGACAACCGCTGGCGATGGCACTTTCGATGATGCTACTAATCCCAATGCTGCCTATACACCTGGTGTAAATGATTTAACTAATGGTTCTGTTTGGCTTTACCTCGCTGCCGATGCTTTCGCTCCTTGTGCAACCGGCTCCCTGATTGATAGCCTTAAGCTTTCCATCAGTCCTTGTACTGGCATAGAGGAGATTGGTAAGAACACAACTCTTTCTATAAGTGTCTCACCTAACCCTAATCATGGCAAATTCTCTATCATTATTAATAATCTTGCTAACAAATCATCCGAACTTAGTATTGTCTCGTCGGATGGAAAGGTGATAGAACACATATCTATCCCCAGTATTACGAATAGAAGCTGGCAACATGATTTTGATTTAAGTAATCTGCCATCGAGTGTATATCTTGCAGTAATTGAACAAGATGGTGCTCGCAAACAGGTTAAGATCACTATAAACTAGATTATTCCTGAAGACCATATCTTCAGAAAAGAGGTCGCCAACGGGTGGCCTCTTTTTATTTAAGTAAACCAATAAGCTAATTTCTTGTTCTTATTGATATGAGTAATAAACCTCTTTTTGAAGTCCGGATTTTAAGACACGAAAGAATAAATGAACAGGTGAGGCTATTATGGCTTCCTAAATTGTCATCATTTAAAGCTGGTCAAATGGTCTCAATCTCTATCGCGCCTGACTCATCCCAGCGTTTATATTCGATTTGTTCAGGAGAGAAGGATTCGGATATAGCTATTCTATATGATATAAAACGCGATGGCTTTTTAACCCCTAAACTTGATGAACTTCTCGCTGGTAATAGCCTTTGGGTAAGTGCTCCTTTTGGTTCGTTCACCGATTTTGTTAAAGGTTCCTGGTTTCTTGCCTCAGGAACAGGAATAGCTCCTTTTTATTCTCTTTTCAGGACAAACCCCGAGTTTGTTGGAAAACTCGTACATGGGGGCAGAGATGAGTCCTCATTTTACTTTATGAATGAATTAACAGAAACCCTGGGTGAGAACTATATTCGTTGTTCTTCTCGTGGTATAGTTAAAGATACATTTCATGGTCGGGTTACAGAATGGCTCCAGGGGGCTCAATTAGCAGATGCGGCGACTAAGTATTACCTTTGCGGTAGCGCTGAAATGGTTGTTGATACACGTGATGTGTTGATCAGTCGAGGTGTGGATTATGATAAAATTATCTCGGAAATATATTTTTAATTGATGGAAACGCTTTTTGGTAAAACTCTTCAAGAATTAGTAGTCATTGTAAAGGAGGCCGGTTTGCCTTCATTCACCTCTAAACAGATTGCTGATTGGCTTTATAAACATCATATATCCGAGATTGATGAGATGACAAATATCTCTAAAAAGGGGAGAGATTATCTTAAAAGTAAGTTTGTAATTGGATTAGCTAATCCGGTAAATGTTCAGGCTTCCATTGATGGTACAAAGAAATACCTGTTTAAATCAGGAGATCATCGATTTATTGAAGCTGCTTATATTCCTGATGATGATAGAGCAACGCTCTGCGTTAGTTCACAGGTAGGCTGTAAGATGGGGTGTCTGTTTTGTATGACTGGAAAACAGGGCTTTCAAGGGCAACTCACTGTTAATGAAATTCTCAATCAGATTCGAAGTCTCCCTGAGTTTCACCAGTTGACAAATGTAGTCTACATGGGAATGGGAGAACCTTTTGATAACCTCGAAAGTGTACTAAAGTCAACCGAGATTCTATCAAGTGATTGGGGCTATGGCTGGAGCCCAAAACGTATTACGGTAAGTACAATTGGCATTATCCCTGCTATGAGAGAGTTTTTAAATAAAAGCTCTTGCCATCTCGCTGTTTCGATGCACTCTCCTTTTGAAGATGAGCGCCGTAAACTGATGCCTATTGAGAATGTCTATCATATTTCAGATGTCTTAAGTCTCCTTAAAGAGTATGACTGGACTGGTCAACGGCGGGTATCCTTTGAATATATCCTGTTTAAAGGTGTAAACGATACCCCGAAACATATTAATGAACTTGCAAGAATACTTAATGGATTTAAATGCAGGGTTAACCTAATTAGATTCCACTCTATTCCCAATTCCCCCCTCGAACCTTCGGATGAGGAGACTATTCAGTTTTTTAAAACCAGATTGAATAGCAAGGGAGTCTTAACTACTATCAGAGCTTCACGCGGCCAGGATATCTATGCCGCTTGTGGATTATTATCTACCAAAGAGCTGGTAAAGAGACAAGAAGAAGATTAATGCAGTATTCTTATAGATTGTGCTTATCTGTTTACAACTCTAACTAGATTTCCTTTTATATACTCTGTTACATTTTCAAAGGCAAGTTTAGACCTTCTCTCTATAGCCTCTTTCGTTGCGTAGGCAATGTGTGGCAATAGAAGACTATTACTCGTTTGAATTATGGGATTTTTGATGTCTAAAGGTGGTTCAATGTCGAAAACATCTATTGCAGCAGAAATCTGATTTTCCTTAAGAGCTCTAATCAGAGCAATATTGTCAACAATTGCTCCTCGGGCAGTATTTACTAAAATGGCACCCTTCTTCATTTGAGAAATCTGCTCAGCTCCAATTAGCTCTCTTGTAAAGTTGTTTAGTGGAAGATGAAGCGTTATTATATCACTTTCTCTTATCAGGTTTTCAAGAGTCGTATAAGTTACTCCTAGTTCTAGAGTTTCCTTACATTCAGTTCGGCTGTATGCTATAACCTCAGCACCAAATGCAAGAAGCAGCTTTATTACTCTTTTCCCGATTCTACCGGTACCAACCACTCCAACTTTTTTTCCTGCAATCTCAGAACCCAGAAACCCTTGTTTATCTGAACCTTTTCTGAGGTTAATCTGCATCTCATTTAGTTTTCTAAGCCTTTCCAGAATCATTGAAATAGTCAATTCAGCAACGGCAGTATCAGAAAATCCTGCTGCATTTGACACAACTATCCCTTTTTGATTACAAAACTCAATATCGATATGATCAAATCCCGTAAAAGCTACACTGATCATCTTTAGGTTGGTTGCTTTCTCAAGAGCTTCTCGCTTCACCGGATAATTTGATACGATTATTATCTCAGCCTCGATTATTCTAGATGCTAAATCTTCCTGGTTTATTGGAGTCGTTTTGTAGGTATCGAACTCATAACCTTCTCTTGTGAATAGACTTCTTGCCTCAATTATTTTATCCTCGGATATTAGTGCCGGCTCTGCTAAAACAATCTTTTTCATTTTTCTGGAGTAAATTATGGTAATTCTGATGATCGTGATTCTAATTTGATCTATTAGGAATAGAACTCTATCTGGTTCTTTAATTATGTGGATTTAAACTTATAATGATCGGCTAGTTTCTCTATGACGATACAAACAGCAGGGCAAGTAGTGCTGTTTTTTATGGTAAGATCAAGTAGTTGAATGAAACGACGCCGATCAGTATGAGGATATTCTGCACATGCCTTAGGTCTGGAAGAATAGATATGACAATATTTATCGGTGCCTAAAAAAGGGCAGGGCATTGATGTAAAGACATAATCGTTATCCTCATCAATTTTGAGGTACTGTTGTACTACTGCAGATGGTTTCCTTTTTAGATGCGATGCAATTTTGTCGATATCGCGATCAGTAATTCTAGGCCCTAAAGAAGCGCAGCAATTTGCACATTTGAGGCAGTCAATCTCATCAAAAACTTCACTGTGCAGATCGCCCATTACAATATCAAGATCTTTGGGCTTTGTTTTTTTTAGCCACTTGAAGAACTTTAACGTAAAAGGAGCCTTTCGGGCTCCTTCTTTAAGAATCTTTTTATACTCTTCTGTCACAATTGAAGCTATTTAATTCCTCGTTCCTTTTTAATTTGATCGTAAGCCGCATTAATCTGTTGGAATTTTTCCTTAGCGGCATGTTGAACCTCTTCGCCAAGGTGTCCCACTTTATCAGGATGGTGTAAGACAGCCATCTGTCGGTATGCCTTTTTTACCTCATCATCTGTTGCAGCTGATGTTAAGCCTAATATCTGGTAGGCACTCGTGCTATCTTTTACAAACATAGCCTTAATAGATGTGTAATCTCCAAGTGATAATCCTAACTGCCTACTGATTTGTTGAATTAGGTTTACCTCTGTCTCAGAAAATTGTCCATCAGCGCCGGCTATCCCAAATAAAAAATGTACTAATTGTAATCTGCTGCTATACTCCATGAAGCTTCTAATCTGAGCAGCAACCTCATCAGTTCTGACATCTTGTTTTAAGACATCTCTTAAAAGAAGAATATATCTCTCAGATCCTTCTATGCCAAATTGTCTAATAAAGAAAGCTTTGACATATTCAAGCTCAGATTTCATGACAGTGCCATCTGCCTTCATGACAGAAGCTGCTAAAATAACAAGACTTACCCCGAAATCACCCGGGCGTGTTGTCCCTTGTGATGGATCATAGCCTGCACCCGTGTTGGTGCCTTGATATGCATAGCTCCCGCTTTGCATACTATCATACATCGAACCGAATATAAATCCTAAAATACCACCAATGGGTCCTGCGCCCAGAACAAAGCCTAAGCCTGCTCCAACCCATTTGCCGTATTGTGTTTTCTTTGCCTTTTTTTGTTGATTTCTCTGGAACATATAGGTAGCTATTGCTGATACAATTAAACCAAAAAATAGTATTGACAAGATCAATTCCATAGATGCATTTTGTATAGTGGACAAATTTACTCTGTTATTTTTAATTTTTCATGGACTATCTTAAATCATGCCATATTTAATGAGTCGTTGAATCTACCTGTCAATTGATTCGATTTTATCACCTATTGTTTCCTTTTTATTGTCTTAGGATTTTTAGAGGTTAATCAAGTGAGGTTCCATAGAAAGCCCGAGGCTTACTTGTCACTGTTATCATCAGACGTGTTTATAGGATTAGCTTTACTTAGGTCAGCTTAGTTTGATTCAATTAGTTTGATGCCTTCTGCTTCTAATTCTTCTAGAATTGGGTTATATAATTCGGGATATATTGGTCTGACTACTCCGGTCAGCTCTATTCTCTTTTCCAGTATTAGTCTGGAGGCTATGGCTGCCGGGATGGCAACTGTTTTAGCTATTGCGGTATCGCCATTAGGATTTCCATATTCAACCAATCTACTAATGAAGGTTTTCTTAAGGTTTTCTGGCGATGTAACTTTAAAGATATGCTGCATAACAACAAGATCGCGTTCCTCGGGCTGAAGCATCATTCGATCAATCATTAGCTTTGCAAGTATATCGAGTGGAGATTCTCCGTTCAGGATTATTTTAGTTTCTGAGAAAAGTCCAAGGTAATCTAATGCATTAATTACCGAATCACTATTGCTGTCTTGAATAAGCTTTCTTACTTCATTAACAATATCTGATGTTTCTTCAATCCCAATACAGGAGGCTAAGACTCCGCGAAGCGTAGTTTCTACGGGTTTCAGCTGCGTGGTTTGAGTGAGGTTTAGCTGCTTAAAAGCATCCATTATTTCGCACCATCCGGGGTAGCGGAATGTTCCTCTGATTAAAGTCTGACAATCCTGGAGATTATATGTCTCTAGATAACTAATTGAATCGCGGTTTGGATAGACTTCGAGTTTTCCTAATTGATTAAAATCTATCTGTTCAGCATTTTTAAAGAGGTTCTCAGTTTTAATTTCGATGAACTCATTGTCTTTTTTGAATCGAGCATCATTGTTGCCAGCTAGTAGAACCCCTTTAGGACTCCATGAAAATTTGTATTTGAATGGATTATCGGCTGATTCGGGTGATGGGAGTGCACCGCAATAGGAGTAGACCTCATTAATAGTATAGCCAATATTGGTTAGGCGGTCACGTAACTGCATTACAGACATGTGATCGATGCCCGGGTCAAGACCACATTCATTGAGGAAAATTAATCCGTTTTCTTTTGCCTTAGCATCCAGATCAGCCATCTCCTTACTTATATAGGACGTTGTCACCAGCATCTTTTTGTGTAATAAGCAGAGAGCGGCTATTTTCACATGAAAAGTATAGGGAAGGAGGCTTACTATCAGTTCATGTTCTGAAATCAGGTTTGATAATTCCTCCTGGTTATTAACATCTAAAACAATAGTCTTACCGTATGAGCTAGAACCTATGATATTAAGAGCTTTAGTTGTGTCAAGATCAGCAACGGTAAAGAATATCTGATGTTTAATAAAGTATTTTATCATTGGCCCGGCAACTAAACCGGCGCCTAAAATTAGAATTTGGCTTTTCATTGTTTTGTTATACGTTTTTTAGATACCAGAGCGATACCTGTGGTGTTAAAGATATTTCTCAAGATACTTGTATGAAGGGGTAAGCTCTCCATTGTGAACAATCATAGCTCTTTTTATCGGTCTGGGAAGGTCTATTTCATCATACGATCTGGAGTAGTCGGCTGCGGCAATTGGTTTTACAAAGTTAAATAGTACATTTCCAAAGGCTTCTGATGACTCTCTTGGGAGCTCACTCGGAAGTATATCAACTGCCATAATCTGTAACCCTTCTGAAGAGAACCCACTTTTAATTGTATGATTCTCCGGGTTATAAACATAGAGGGGTTGCTCAATGGTTGACCCTTTAAGTGTGGCATCTATTGATCCTTCCGGATCGCAAGTTATATCGCCTATTACATGAAGCTTTTCTAATTTTCCATCCCTCATGTTCTCTTGAAGGTACTTTCTTGTAATTAGTTTTGGAAACTTATCATCCCAATACATCCCATTTACCAGTGTAGACAGATGTGGAATATACTGTTCAAAGTCGTTTAAGTAATTATGAGGATGTTGATAATAGTCATGCAGATCAAAAGGTAGGTTTGGATTGGTGTGCTTAACCAGATCTTGTTGTTTGAAAATTACCTTATATATGAGATTGGTTGGGGCACTCTTTCTGGATCTCAGTTCAGTAAGACGGTTAACCATTATCTCTTTTACGGGAAGTAGTCCTAATATCTCTTGAACTCCTTGAGAAACATTTCCATAACCCGTAATTCCTACTACGAAGGGCTGCAATTCGCTAGGTAAACCATTTTCAGCAATTTCAAGACCTACATCAGCTACGGCAGCCCTTGCCTCTTCAAGCGATGAGTAGGTATAGGCCTGTCTGATTTTAAGAAAAGGAGTATCAATATTGTACTCTTTCAGCCTGAGTCCTAGTGTCCAAAGGGTGTTGATCATTCCCGCCAGTCCTGCAAAACGTCCGAAGAAGATGATTCTTCTATTCATATCATCCACTATTCTCTCATAGTCAATCAGAGTACACCCTTTATCCATTAGAGCCTTCAACATCGGCATATTATAGGATTGACCCTTTACAACATGCGAGAAGAAGACATAGGTCTTACTATGTTCGAAGTGTTTAATTGGGATCTCTTTTACACCGAATATGACATTCGTTTTATCGAGATTATCAGTCAAGACAGCACCTGCATTATGATATTCCTCGTTTGACCAGACTCGTTTATCTGAACGCTGAACGAATACATCCAGGTGTTGGTTATTTATTAATCTACGCACATGGACAGGAGAGAGAGGTGAACGTCTCTCCATTGCATACTTATCTTCATGACGGATGCCAATTGAAATACTCATTGGGAATGCTTTTGAAAATCTTTGGTACTAGTTTCGTCATCATCAATAACAAAGATTCTGGGAAATTGATTGCAACCCATGCACTTTTATTACCCTATTTCCATCCTGTACCTTACTACATTCAAAATATTAGATTGTCACAACGAAAGGGGGCTTAGTAAATGAGCACTTTATATGGTGGCATATGTGTTACAAGGGTTTCTTGGCGTTTGAATGAATTAATTGATGGAAGTTATGTGACAAATATGCGATAAAAATTGCGGGTTATATTGTTTTTATGTTTGTAATATATTGATTAACTGAGGTTAATTCGTGATAACAAATTATTAACATGAAGATTAAAAGGCTTCGACGTATAAATAAATTAACTTGCACCTAGAAATAACCAACCACACAGTATGAAATAACTATGATTGGTGATCATTGACAACGGTAAGCAACAACCAATCTTGGGTATTTTATCTGACCTTAACAACTAAATTAATATCAGATGAAACGAGTTCTATTTTTCATGTTAGCAGTTATTGTGCTAGCCTCTTGTGGAACTAAAAAAGAGGCTGAACAGGACAAAGTATTTAAAGTTGGAGAGATTTTAGCCAAGGGCGACTCACTGGCGAATGATACAGTATTTGTTACAGGTATTGTTGACCATGTCTGTAAACATGGCGGAAAGAAGATGTTCTTAGTTGGTTCAACAGAGGATGAGCGTTTAAGAATAGATCTTGGAGAAGGTGACTTAGTCTTTAAACAGGAGCTTATTGGTTCAACTGTTACTGTTAAAGGAACTTTAGTTGAACTAAGGATTGACAATGCCTATTTAGATAAATGGGAACAAGAAGTTAAAGCTGATAGCATTGCCGAAGCAGCTAGTAAGGTACATATGGGTGAGCCGGGTCATGAGCAAAATGAGGGAAATTCAAATGCTGATATCGAAAAGATCAATGATTTGAGAGCTCAGGTAAAGGCATCTACAAAAGGATATGTTTCTTTCTTCTCAGTAGATTGTCTATCCTACACTACAGAACCAGAAAAAAAGTAATAATTAACCCTTAAGCCCTCTAACGGGGGCTTCCTTTTTGTTTAATGAAGAAATTCAGTCTTTTCCGTTTAAACAGGGCATTACATCGCGATTTAGGATATTTATTGTTTGCACTATCTGTGGTTTATGGCCTTTCAGGTATCGCCCTTAACCATTTAGATTCTTGGAATCCAAATTATATCGTAATTACAAAAGATGTAAAGGTATCTCTTCCTCAAAAGGCCTATGGTGCTTCACCCGAGATCGTGAAAGAGTGGTTAGGTCAGGTGGATGATGCCGATAGATATAAGCAGCACATTTTCCCTGATAGTACTTCAGTCAAGATTTACACCAAAGATGGTACTCTTTGGCTGGATCTTACAACAGGCGAAGGTACTTTAGATATCTCGCGTCGTAGACCGGTCTTTAACCAGGTGAACTTTTTACACTATAATCCTGGTAAATGGTGGCCTTGGGTTGCAGATGCTTTTGCCGGAGGATTGATAATATTGGCTATTAGCGGCCTGTTTATGGTTAAAGGAAAAAATGGCTTTAAATGGAGAGGTTTTATCTTGGCCACAATTGGGTTGGCTGTACCTGCCATTTTTCTACTTCTGTTTTATTAATTTTTAATTGATTGGCTAATCAACTATATACCAAGATCCGACATTTGTTTGTTTTTGTAATTGGAACAATTTACTAAACTTGTGTAGGACATGAGTTTCTACCCTTAGCCGGAGTATATCTTACTCCGGCTTTTTTATTTCGGCTTTTGGTATGAAGTTATCTCTGCCTCCAGATTTCTGAAATGACTCATACTATTTTACAAGGATGAGATTCGTTTCCTAATACTGTATTACCTGACTTCGACACTTTTATTGAGCATGTTTTATATCAAGCTGATGTCTGGCATC
>JAJTBW010000299.1 GCA_021286705.1 Sphingobacteriia bacterium | reverse complement strand
GCGCCGAAAGTATATCGGTCATCAGAGTACCAAAGTATGCGGCGCAATGTGTGAAAAGCACCTATCGTGCCCTACTGACTATAATTTATCGCGTAGATGAAATCATCGGCTGTATTGAAATTTTCTGAATTTAATAACACAATTTTTAATGCTTCATAAGCATATAAAATGAAATGAGTTAGGGTTCCTTCTTCGGACTGAGATAATGGCAAAACTTTGTGTCGGTCGTTGATTCGGTATGCTCGTTTTACATTTTCCGCGACTTCTTCTTTTTCTGCATTAGCCAATGCCAGCAAATTAGCCATTCTATTGGAAATGGTGAACTCTTTTGGTTCCATAGCGTGGTGCAAAAGCACGTTTTCTAATGCTAAGATGATACAGTTAAGTCTATCAATTTGATTAATCATAAGCAAACTTTTACTATATTGGATAATACTATTTCTAACTTTTTCCTGAAATGGTGATAAGTCTTCGAGATGAATGAGTTCACTTAATTCATTTAAACCATTCTTCTTTAACGAGCTCAGATACTTTTTTGATATTCTCCAATATCCAATATTATCGAATTGACATTTTTCAGAGAAACTAAAATGTGTTTTAGATGTCATTAATACTTTTGAATATGGGGTGTTTTCAGAACCTAATAATGAAATTTGAGAAGAAGTTCCATAATGCTTAGCTGTAGGGGTTAAAAACCTTAGTAAATCAACCACATCTTGAGCAATGTTAAGTGCAATGTCATGTGCTAAACCACATTCTGCTTTAACAGTCATAGTTATAGCAGATAAACCTTGCATCTCATCACGAATTTTTGAAATTAAAATATTCGCTTGTTCTTTATTTTTGTTTGGTGCGATTGATTCAACAAAAAATTTAATGTCATCTATCGTATTTGAGGTTATTGGAATGATTTGGATGTCCCCTAACTTAAGCGTCTTTTCAACTTCTAAATTAGCAATAGGCACTATAATTTTCCATGTATGAATATGTTTTTCACACGCTAAAAGGACTTTTTCTGAGAATGAAATTAACGAATTATTATGGTAGTTTTCTTTAAACCATTCAATTAATTTATCAGTAATAAACTTGTCTGAAATCACTTGCTTTGCCCAGCCGAAAGAGAATATTTTGCTTCGTATTATGTGAATTAACTCAAAATCTTCTAGTGAAATACCATATGGCTGGTCATCAATATTGAAAAAAGTCATCACTGATACGCCATCAATATCTTGACCTGTAAATATTGGAGTACCAATAACTTGATCTTTGTTAATAATCTGAGTAGGTCTATGGCTTGGAAATCCTGAAACCCCTTTATTTGCAAAATGGATACGACGAATTTTAGAAGCGATTTCAATACAAAGTTGGTCTATTTCTGCACTGACAGACTTGGAGAATTGCAGATATTCGACTTTTTCTTCATTCTCGACTTGTTTACTGGGGATTTCAAAATCAATGTTATTTTTTAGCATTGCTTGCATTTTTAGATTGTTAAGTTCGGTAATATCGTTTTGATGATATTTATTTAAACGGTCATCAAGCCATAAATAAAACCTTTCAACTAATGCGCAGTAATCGGTTATAACTTCATTAAGGTCAATATACTCACCAGCATCTTTAATATATTCTTTTGCTAATTGATGCCAATTTTCCCATTTTAGTAATGATTTTGTATCTAGTCTAAAACCAGATTTTAATTCATCTCCATTTTCAGGTTTTGTTGGATCTTGCGTAAATTCAATATACATATGGGAATTAGGAAGACCTTTATGCAGCATATAATTTCTCAAATCATGTACAAATTTTGATACGGGCGAGTTCACAAATGTTTGATTTATTTGATTTTGGTATTCTGATGATATACAAGTATTTTCATATTTTTCTTTGATAAATACGCGAGTGTGGTCTACTAAAGTTTTGGAGGCTGCAACAAAGTTGTGTAAAAGTCTGCTAAGTTCGCGATGTGCTTGTTGCCCTTCTTCTTGATTATCTTGAGACATTAGTTGTAAACCGCAGTCTGGATGTGAAACCTTGTCTATTGCTTCTTGTGCTTCAAGCGCATTCATTTTAAAAATATTATATGAAAAACTCCTGGCATGAGTCTGATTAAGAAATTTAAAGCCTGCGGAGTGGTCTATTTTCTTTTGTATAGCATTTCTTAAATCTGTAGATTTGTCTGCCATTATTTTGCCTTACATATTTATTTATTCTATATAGCTAAAAAATTTCACACCAATGAGTAATTATAGTTTGCGGTGATTAAAAATGGACTGCATCGCAGTCCGTTTTGTTTATGAAACCAAGCCTTACACCGCGCCAGC
>JAJTBW010000099.1 GCA_021286705.1 Sphingobacteriia bacterium | reverse complement strand
GCTTCGCTCAACCACCGGGTTTCGGCTTCGCTCAACCACCGGGTCGCTGCCTGAGTGGAGTCGAAGGCAAAGTAGCGGCCTGATTACGCCCTCTACAGGGTAACGTCGTCGCTGCCTGAGCGGAGTCGAAGGCAAAGAAGCGGAGAGGCGAGGAAGTTTTGCTCAATTAAAGTCAGGTGGTCAGTTGGACTCTCTTTTGTTTTTATTAATGATATTAACAGAGAGTTTTTAAAGGAGCATTTCTGTAACTAATTCCGAATCTGTTTTGATAAAAAAAGACTCTATGTATAGGCCATAGAGTCTTATAAAGTGTAGAAAAATAATGGGTTTTTATTTTCTCAATTCAAAGTTTTGACCCAGATAAACCTTTCTGACATGTTCGTCGGCTGCAAGTTCTTCGGCAGTACCGGCTTTTAGAACAGAACCTTCAAAAAGGAGATAAGCACGATCGGTGATGGTGAGGGTCTCGTGGACGTTATGGTCGGTTATAAGAACGCCGATGTTTTTATCCTTAAGTTTTGAAACGATTGTTTGGATATCTTCCACTGCGATAGGATCAACACCTGCAAAGGGCTCATCGAGAAGGATAAACTTGGGGTCAACAGCCAAAGCACGTGCGATTTCAGTTCTTCTTCTCTCTCCGCCTGAGAGTTGAATCCCTTTACTTTTTCTGACGTGGTGAAGGTTAAACTCGTCTAGAAGTTGTTCGACACGGGCGGCTTGATCTTTTTTTGATAGTTTGGTGAACTCCAGAACAGATCTGATATTATCTTCAACGCTTAGGTTTCGGAAGACGGATGCTTCTTGAGCCAGATAGCCAATTCCTAATTGGGCTCTTCTGTACATTGGTTCAGAAGTGATGTCCGTATCCCCAAGGAAGACCTTTCCATCGAGTGGTTTAATAAGACCTACAATCATGTAGAATGAGGTGGTTTTACCGGCTCCATTCGGCCCAAGTAGTCCAACAATTTCACCTTGTGCAACCTGAACAGAGACATGGTTCACAACTGTTCTCTGGCGGTATTTCTTTACTAAGTTTTCAGTTCTGAGTATCATGCGTTGTCGTTAGTAAGGTCTTCCCAAAACTCAATAGCACGGCGTGTATGAGGGATCACTATAGTACCACCAACAAGATTGGCTACGCCAAAGATTTCGAAAAGTTGTTCCGTAGTTAGCCCTAGTTTATGGCATTGAATAAGGTGGTATCTGATACAGTCGTCACAACGAAGCACCATGGATGAGACGAGGCCAAGCATCTCTTTTGTTAACTCATCAAGGGCTCCGGCATCATAAGCAAGGGTATCTACTCCATAGATTCGCTTAATAACTTTGTTGTTTGGAGCACTCAGGATTTTCTCATTCATTCGAGTCCTGTACTCATTATATTGATCGACAAGGATTCCCATGGTGTTTTAATTATCAGATTATACCTTCTTTAAGAATATCATGTAAGTGGATTACCCCCAGATAATGTCCATCATCAACAACCAAGAGTTGTGTTATGTTTTTGCGTCTCATAATCTCAAGAGCAGCCGATAAAGTCTGGTCGGAGGAAACTGTTTGAGGATTTGCTGATAAGATGTCTTTTGCTAAAAGGTGATCTATATCTGTTGTCTTTTGTAAAGTTCTTCTAAGGTCTCCGTCTGTTATGATGCCTAGCAACTTTTCCCCATCAATGACAGCAGTTGCCCCGAGTCGTTTAGAACTAATCTCTACGATTACGCTTGCCATTGATTGATCTGGGGTGACAACAGGTCTTTCATTGTTTTTATAGACATCGGCCACCCTTAGGTAAAGTTGCTTACCTAAAGCACCTCCCGGGTGAAACTTGGCAAAATCAGATGTAGAAAATCCTCTGACGCTGAGTAATGCAACAGCTAACGCATCGCCCATGGCTAGTTGTGCCGTGGTACTCGAAGTTGGGGCGAGATTATTAGGGCATGCCTCACGTGCTACGGTGGTGTCAAGAACAAGATCTGCCTGCCTGGCAAGATAAGATTCTTTATTTCCTACAATAGCCACAAGCTTCTGGCCATGAACTTTTAAAAGAGGTATTAGAACCTTAATTTCAGGGGTGTTACCGCTTTTACTTAAGCAGATAACTACATCATCAGGGGTCACTGTTCCCAGGTCTCCATGGATTGCATCGGCAGCATGCATAAAGACTGCTGGCGTTCCTGTTGAGTTAAGAGTAGCGGTAAATTTCCGACCTATATCTGCGCTTTTACCAATACCGGTAACCACAATTCGCCCATGACAATTAATTATTAATCTGACTGCTTCAACAAAATCGGGCGTTAAGAGGTTTACTAAGCCTGCAATGGCTTCTGATTCCTCACGCAATGTTTGAGATGCTATTTCGAGTATTGATTCAGATGAGAACTCGTTCATGGTTTAATATTTAATCTTAGGCATACAATGATGATCAAATGAAGGTAGGTAAGAAATTCATCAATGTAGATGTTAGTCCAATGTAGAGCAAACGTATGCCGTTAAATTGGTGATGCAAAGATAAGAAACGCTCGTTAGGCTGTGAATATAAAAAAACTACTTTTGAATCAGCATTTATTCTTGCTTTCTTAAGAACCTTAGTATAATTTTACTTTAAAGGTTTCGTTAAGCGGTGACAGACTTTATTTTTTGAAGCCCATGTGTTAAAAATGAGAATAAATATTTCTTTTTTACTTTAATATTTGGTTATTTGGAATGAGGCGTTAACTTTGCAAATCCGTTTCGGATATACAATAGACTGATTATCAGTAAATAAGACTATTATTTGTTTTTAAGAGGTCTAAAAAATGAAAACCTGTCCTGAAATTAAGCGTTATAAAGCCTTGAGAAACGAAGAAAAATTATTTGACCTGATTGATTGGAAATAATCACTAATGGCAAAAGAGTTGATCGCAGATAGCAGACTGCACGACATATTAAAACGGTTTTTTGGTTTCAACCATTTTAAGGGAAACCAAGAGGCAATAATAAAGAGTGTTCTCGAAGGGCGGGATACCTTTGTGATCATGCCGACAGGTGGAGGTAAATCGTTATGTTATCAGTTACCGGCGCTTAGAAGTGAAGGTACTGCGATCATCATCTCACCGTTAATCGCGTTGATGAAGAATCAGGTTGATAGCATAAGGAATTTTGGAAGTGAGAGTGGAATAGCTCATTTTTTAAACTCATCGCTTAGTCGTACTGAAATTATTCAGGTCAAGGCTGATCTTCAGAGTGGGAAGACCAAGATGCTATATGTTGCACCTGAGTCTTTAACTAAGGAGGAGAATGTTGACTTTTTAAAGAGCATAAAGATCTCTTTTTATGCCATTGATGAGGCTCATTGTATATCAGAGTGGGGACATGATTTTAGGCCTGAGTATCGTCGGATAAGGCCTATTGTCGAACAGATAGGTCAGCGTGTTCCGGTAATGGCTTTGACGGCTACGGCCACACCTAAAGTTCAGGCTGACATTCAGAAGAACCTTGGGATGACCGATGCCGCTGTCTATAAAAGTTCTTTTAATCGTGCAAACCTCTATTATGAGATCAAGCAGAAAGGAGAATCCACTTTACGTGACATCATTAAATATATTAAGGGTGCACCTGGAAAATCAGGGATTATCTACTGTTTGAGCAGGAAAAAAGTGGAGGAGATAGCAGAGGCTTTGACCATCAATGGAATAAAGGCGCTTCCATATCATGCAGGTCTTGATCCGGCAACACGTCGGAGCAATCAGGATAGTTTTTTAATGGAAGAGTGCGATATTATTGTTGCGACGATTGCTTTTGGTATGGGAATTGACAAGCCGGATGTGAGATTTGTCATCCATTATGATATGCCAAAAAGTCTTGAAGGTTACTATCAGGAGACTGGTAGGGCAGGGCGAGATGATGGGGAAGGTAACTGTATTGCTTATTATAGTTACGACGATATTTTAAAACTTGAAAAGTTTGTCGGTAAGAAGTCTGTTAATGAACAGGAGATCGCCCGGCAATTATTAAATGAAACAGTGAGCTACGCCGAAACGACGGTGTGCCGAAGAAAATTTTTACTTCATTATTTTGGAGAAATGTACAACGAAGAGAACTGCGCAAATTGCGACAACTGTCAGCATCCAAAGAACAAATTCGATGGACAGGAGTTTGTAACGATTGCTCTTGAGGCGATAGACCTGACAAAACAACAGTTTAAGGCAAAACATGTTGTTAATGTTATTTGTGGGAAATCATCATCGTCTGTTAGATCAGCCGGCCATGAGGAGCTGGAGGTCTTTGGAAAAGGCGATGAAAAAGATGAAAACTTCTGGAATTCGATTATCCGCCAGATGATTTTAGCTAATCTGATAAGTCAAGACGTTGATAATTATGGCGTATTACAGATTACCGCTGAGGGAAAGAAGTTTTTAAAGAAGCCCGTGCCTATTCAATTGGTCGTCGAAAATGATGACGAGGAGTCTGATGATGAAGATCCCGAGATCATGGATCAGGCCGGTGGACAGAAAGGAACAACCGCTGATTCGGTTCTTTTTGCTCTGCTTAAAGATCTAAGAAAGGATATCTCGAGAAAAGAGAATCTTCCTCCTTTCGTAATCTTTCAGGATCCCTCTCTTGAGGATATGGCCATTCAGTATCCCATAAATATTGAGGAGCTTAAGCAAATCACTGGTGTCGGTGCCGGTAAAGCTCAGAAATATGGTAAACCTTTCCTCGATCTTATCAAAAACTACGTCGAAGAGAATGATATTATCAGACCTAATGATATGGTTGTCAAATCTGTCGTTAATAAGTCCGGTCTGAAAGTCTATATCATTCAAAGCATCGACAGAAAAATGTCTCTAGAGGATATTGCTATGGCAAAGAACCTCTCTGCTGACGAACTTCTTTCTGAAATCGAGAGAATTGTTGCCTCAGGTACTAAAATCGATATTAGCTATTATATTGACGAGGTGGTTGATGAGTATCATCAGGATGAAATAATGGACTATTTCAGCGAGGCAGAATCTGACTCAGTAGCCGACTGCCTGGCAGAGTTAGGCGAAGATGATTATAGTGAAGATGAGATTCGATTGGTTCGAATCAAGTATATGTCTGAAGTCGCCAATTAACCCATTTCGAGATCAGGGTAGCTCCCTGATCTTTTTTTTTATCTTTGTCATCAGTAGATAAATAAGCCAAGAATAATTCAATGGAAAATCAAGAAACCTACACAGCCCCTGAGGAGATTACAGCTCCTGCAAAGAAAGAGTCTAAATGGTCTTTACCGGTTATCATCAGTGTCATCTCGTTAGGAATGTCAGTAATCTTGCTGGTTTTATTGCTCGCAAGAACATCCGGAGTGAGTTCAAATGAGCCTATGGTTGCCCCCGCCTCAGCTAATGGTGCCAGAGTGGCATTCATTAATACTGATACTATCCTAAGTCAATATCTCTTAGTTAAAGATTATGAGACTCAGCTTAAGGAAAAGACTCAGAAGTTTGAACGCGAGATGGCTGGTAAAGAGGCTCAGTTCAGACAAGATGCTGAATATTTCGATAAAAGCGTTAAAAGTAATTCTCTGTCAGAACAGAGTGCACAAGAGATATATCAGAAACTGATGGCTCGTCAGAATGAACTGGTACAACAACGTGATGGTTATAGACAGGAATTAGCCGCTGAGGATCTTAGAATCAATGTGCTGTTGATTGATACTGTCACCAATTTCTTGAAGAGATATAATAAAAAGCTTGGCTATGATTACATCATGGGCGTAAATAAAGCCGGTAATGTTTTCCATGCAGAAACTAAATATGATCTGACTGCTGAGGTTGTTAAAGAGCTTAACAGAGAATTTACGGAGAGTCAGAAGACAAAAAAATAGTCTCTTTTAATGAAATACAGATTTCTGGTTCTTTTGTTTCTTAGTCTGCTCTTCTCCTCTGCCTGTTCTGTTTCGGAGACAAAGAAAACTCCTGTGAAATCGCAGGCTGAAATAGTCTCTTTAATGGTCGACATGCAGTTGCTTGAAGCCAGATTAAACTTTCTCAGGTCTAAGGGAAGTAATGTAGATTCGTTATCTGTGAAGATGTATGACTCTCTCTTTACTGCTCATAATTATACCCGCAAAGATTTGACTCAGACTCTTCAGGATTACTCTGAAAGACCTAAAGAATTACAAGAGATATATGATTCGGTAGCCGCCCGAATCGAGAAAATGAAAAACAGGAGCAAATAGGCTCCTGTTTTTTTTGGGGATATGATCGGATACTGTTTTAGTCCGAATTTCTATTCAAATTGCAGATTGTAGGTGACATGTTTCTTTCCGAATTCACCTCCTACTGCATCTTGTATTGCTCTCATCTTCGGATTGAAATCGCCAACCCAACTCATCTCAAGTTCTTTATACCAAGGCTTTTTCTTCATCATCTCATTCATATGCCAGAAGATAGCAGACTCTAATCCATGACGTTGAAAAGCCGGTGCAATTCCCATTATTACTATTCGAGCTCTAGTAATCTTATGGGTCTTTAATCCCCAAAATAGCCGAAGCTTATTAATTAGGTTTAATTTGCCGTTGAAGGGCTTAAGGAGTTGATTAATGTCAGGAAATGTAACTTCAAACGCAACGGGTTTACCTTCATAGTAGGCAAACCAGATTAATTCCGGATCAATAATGGCCTTTGCATTGTTGAAGGTTCTTCTTAGTGTCGCTAATTCAATTGGGGTGAATCCTTCATGAAATTGCCATGCATCGTCATATACTACCTTGAAGTCAGCAAGAAACTTATCGACCCTCTTCAAATCGAAATGCTCAAAAGTGAATCCGGGCTTTTGACGCACTCTATCTGCAATATTCCAGAATCGATTTGTTAGTGATTTATGGATATCCAGATGTTTTGTGATTTGGCTGTATTTAGGCTTAAACCCATAGGCCTCGAATAACTCCTGGTAATATGGCGGATTATATGGCATGCCATAGCCGGGTTGAACAAACCCCTCTGTAAGTAATCCCCAATAGGTATCATTCTCACCAAAATTGATCGGCCCATCCATCGCTTTCATCCCATTCTCTTCCAACCATTTTCTACTGGTATTGAAAAGCATTCCGGCAGCTTCATGATCGTTTACACATTCAAAAAAGCCAATCCCGCCGGTTGGTGTCTCAGTTATAAAGGCTTTATTCTGGTTAATGAACGCAGCGATCCTCCCTAATGTCTGATTGTTGTTATCCAGAAGTAGAAATCGAACAGCTTGTCCGTGCGAATAGAATGAGTTTTGCATCGGATCGAAGACCCCTTCTATCTCGATGTCTAATGGACAGACCCATTGAGGATCATTATTGTAAATGCTTTTCGGAAAGTCTATAAAAGATTTAGCTTGTTGTGGAGTGTTGACTTCAATGATATGCATCTTCAGGTTGTTTTTCAGAGGTATTAGTTGAATGAGTATAAGAATTGCTTGAACGAGTTGTTCTATATATGGATCATTTTCCTCCAAAGTTAATAAACCAATGTTGTTTTCAACGATCTCCTTTGAATCTCGTGGCTCTGTTATAATGACTGTTTCCTATCTTTGCGGAAATTTTCGCACGAAGTGAAGAAGATACATCGTCTTGTCCTTAGATCTTACCTAGGTCCTCTTGCTTTAACTTTTTTTATCTCCGATTTTATCTTCCTGATGCAATTTGTCTGGAAGTATATCGATGATTTAGTAGGCAAAGGGCTTGAGTGGTACACAATAGCTGAGTTGTTGTTTTATGCCTCAAGTACTTTTGTTCCGATGGCTCTTCCTCTGGCAGTCCTTCTCTCTTCTATCATGACATTTGGTAATTTGGGAGAGCACTATGAATTAGTGGCAATGAAATCGTCAGGGATCTCACTTCGCAGAATTATGCAGCCACTAATCTATACTGCACTTATTCTTTCGGCTTTGGCCTTTTTCTTCTCAAACAATGTCTTACCCCTGGCTAACCTTAAGTTTAAATCGCTGCTCTATGACGTTAGGCAACAAAAACTGGCGCTTAAT
Source organism: Sphingobacteriia bacterium (assembly GCA_021286705.1). Lineage (GTDB taxonomy): Bacteria > Bacteroidota > Bacteroidia > Bacteroidales > TTA-H9 > JAJTBW01. The sequence goes on along the minus strand of JAJTBW010000099.1, from coordinate 7,430 downwards.
ATCAAAGAGGGGATCTTTTACAGTGGCATAGAGGATTATTCTATCAGAGTTGGTTCAAAGGATAAAGACGGTAAGACCATTTATGATGTGATGATCTTTAATCATGCAGATAGATTGGGTAATAATAACCTGACCACCGCTAAGAGCGGAACAATGGAGATGACGGTTGATCAACAGAATCTGCTTTTAACCCTCTATGATGGTACCGATTATCAGGAAAAGATAGATCAGGATAATTACAGAAGAAACAGACCTTTTCAGATTACTCACTTCAGTAAGACCTCCAGAAAGTTTAGTATGAAGAGTTTTGCGCTTAACAGAACCGATGAGACTTTCTTTAAGAGTAATTACATGATGATGAATGTTGCTCAGTTAAGCTATACTGTTGACTCTCTTGAGTATGATTATAGCCGACGCCTGGGAGAGGTTCCTGTGTCATTACAATCTCGTTTCTATTTCTTAAGTAAAGCCGATTCTGTACCTACCCTTGCTAGCAAGAAAATTACCTATGATCCATTAAAGAGTCTTGATAAAACAACGCAAAACCAAGTTCTTTCGGATGCTTTATCTGCCTCGCAGAATAGTCGTGACTTCCTTAAGAGCTATTCAGATGACCTAAATTCAAAGCAACTTTTAATCAATAAGCATTGGATAGCCTGGCATCAGAAGTTTACCCTGAGCTTTGCCTGTCTGATCTTCTTCTTTATTGGTGCTCCATTAGGCGCCATCATTCGTAAGGGAGGATTAGGACTGCCGGTGGTGATCTCTGCATTTTTGTTTATAATCTACCATATTATTTCTATTACGGGAGAGAAGTCGGCGAAATTGGGTGAGATGCCGGTTTATCAGGGTATGTGGATTGCCTCTTTAGCGATGTTGCCGCTGGGGATTTTTCTGACCAGAAAGGCTACTATAGACTCACCTCTACTTGATATTGAGGTTTGGTACAAAATATTTAGTAAATTAGGCATCCTTCGTTTTATTGAGGCGATGAAACACTTAATGAAACGATTTAGAAAATCACGGAATTCCTAAGGTACTGATGAAGATTTTACTACTCTGCAATAAATCGCCCTATCCTCCCAGCGAAGGAGGCCCTATCGCAATGAATATGATGATAGAGGGCCTTTTGGCAGCTGGTCATAAGGTCAAGATCATTGCTCTGAACTCTTTCAAGTATAATACAGACATAGAATCTATCCCGGCTTCGTATAGAAATGAAACAGATATAGAGTTGGTTTATACTAACCTAAGGATTAATCCTTTTAGGGCTCTTATTTGCTTTCTGCGCAATAGATCATATCACCTATATCGCTTCGCTAAAGGCTCTTGGTTATCGAATGTTGAGGCTCTCTTGGAGAGGGAGTCTTTCGATATTGTCCAACTGGAGACGTTATTCATGGCTCCGGCTATTCCGATTATTAAAAGGCTGAGTTCTGCCAGAATCGTTTTAAGAGCCCATAACATAGAGCATTTGATCTGGCAGAGAACTGCTGTTGCAACTAAAAATCCGCTTAAAAAGCTGTATCTATTACAACTTGCATCGAGCCTTAGAAAGTATGAGTTGAATGTCTTTCGTACGGTTGATGGTGTTGCTGCAATAACCCCTGCAGATGCTCTGTTTATCTCGAAGTCTGCTCCTGATACACCGGTTGTCTCTATCCCATTTGGTGTTGACACAACAAAGATTGTCCCATCTGAAGGTGATATTCCTGAATCATTATACCATATTGGGTCAATGGATTGGATCCCTAATCAAGAGGGTATACGATGGCTATTAACCGATGTCTGGCCTTTGATCATTAAACAAAACCCTGCTGCTCAACTTCATCTTGCAGGTAGAAATATGCCCGAATGGCTTAGTAGTCTCAATATTGAAGGGGTAACCGTTCATGGTGAGGTTCAGAGTGCCATTGATTTTATTGAGGAGAATGGAGTAATGGTAGTGCCACTCTTATCGGGTAGTGGTATCAGAATTAAGATTATTGAGGCCATGACGCTTGGCCGAACCGTGTTAACCACCTCAATTGGAGCAGAAGGTATTGGGTATACTGAGGGTCAGGAATTAGCAATTGCTGATACTGCCGAACTCTTTGCCGCTAAAGCACTACATCTTATTGCTAATAAAGAATTACGAACTCAAATGGGGCGTCAGGCTCGTGAGCTTATAACAGATCAACATCATAGACCAAAATTGATAGTCCATCTGGAGTCATTTTATAGAAGCCTGATAAAAAGGCATAAATAGCTTACCAGCTCTCTTATCTGTTAACCTGCTTTTGTGGTTTTCAATGGGAATGGCTACTTTTGTCATGATACTCATTCTAAGTTCACGACCAAGTGAAAATACTCGTTTTATTATCTCGTGTTCCATATCCTCTTGAGAAAGGTGACAAACTCAGGGCGTTTCACCAAATTAAGGAGCTTGCAAAACGGCATAAGGTTGTCTTATTTGCAATAAATGAAGGCTCGTTACACCCTGATGCCATACATATTCTTGAGTCCTTTTGCTCTCGTGTTGTTATCATGCAGCATAGCCGATTTACAATTATTGTAAATACAATCAAGGCTTTCCTTAAAGGCAAACCGGCACAAACAGGATATTTCTTTAGCCAAAAGTCATGTGATGAGTTGCATATGGTTTTTAATGAGGAGAGACCCGATCATGTCTATTGCCAGTTAGCTCGCATGGCTGAGTATACCCACAAAATGCATGTCGAAAAGACGATTGATTACATGGATGTTTTTAGTGAAGGGCTTCGAAGACGAATTCAAGGCTCCTCGGGTATCAAAAGGTTCTTCTTTAAAAAGGAGCATGAACGGATGAAACGATATGAGAATCACGTCTTCGACCTGTTTCAGAACCATACCATTATCTCTCTCCCTGATAGAAATCTTATACCACATATTCGTCGTGCCGAGATATCGGTTATTGAAAATGGGGTTGATACCGAGTTCTACTCTCGTGAGAATTATATGTCTGAAAGTGGTAAAAAGGTACAGCCTGAATATGATTTAGTCTTTACAGGCAATATGAATTACCCCCCCAATATTCAGGGAGCTCTTTTTTTGGTCAAAGAGATTATGCCTGTGTTGAAGAGTAAAGGTTATCATTTAAAATGCCTCATTGCCGGAGCCACTCCTGCACAGGAGGTGAAGGCTCTTGCATCGTCTGATGTCACTGTTACTGGTTGGGTGGACGATATTAGAGAGTCATACGCTTCAGGGTCGATCTTTATTGCACCCATGCTGATTGGAACTGGACTTCAGAATAAAATTCTGGAGGCAATGTCTATGGGTTTACCTTGCATTACCACCTCACTTGCTTTCGAACCTCTAAACGCCAAAGCTGATTATCATATACTGGTAGGTAATAGTGCTGAAGAGTTGGCAGATAAAGTTATCTTTCTAAAACAGAACGATGCTGTCGCTAATCAGATGGTGGTTAATGCCAGAGATTTTGTAGAGTCTAACTACTCCTGGTCTGTTGCCGGTCAAAAGCTTGAGAAAGTAATTCTTGGCGGGAGGGTTTGATAACCAGGTGTCTGGCTAAGTGACTGTTTTTTCCCTACTTTTGCAAAAAAAACACACTACATGTCAGACGACAAGAAGATCATTTTCTCGATGGTAGGGGTTAGTAAGATTGTTCCTCCTAACCGACAGATCCTAAAAGATATCTATTTATCATTTTATTACGGTGCTAAGATTGGAATTATTGGTCTCAATGGTTCTGGTAAGTCAACTTTATTAAAAATCATTGCCGGTGTCGATAAATCGATCAATGGAGAGGTAGTCTATTCTCCAGGCTATTCTATTGGTCTTTTAGAGCAGGAACCTGACCTCGACAATACCAAAACAGTCAGGCAGATTGTAGAAGAGGGTATGGCAGAAGTGGTAGCTCTTCTTAAAGAGTATGATGAGGTAAATAATCGCTTTAGTGAGCCAATGGATGATGATGAGATGACCAAGCTTATCGAAAGACAGGGTGAACTAACTGAGTTAATTGAACAGCATGAAGGTTGGGAAATTGATACCAAGCTTGAGCGTGCTATGGATGCCCTACAATGTCCTGATCCTGATGCCTTGGTGGCAAATCTTTCAGGAGGTGAGCGTCGTCGTATTGCATTATGCCGTCTCTTACTTAAAGAACCAGATATTTTATTACTTGATGAGCCTACTAACCATCTGGATGCGGAGTCTATCCAATGGTTGGAGAATCATCTTAAGAGCTACAAAGGAACCGTTATTGCGGTAACCCACGATAGATATTTCCTTGATAATGTCGCTGGTTGGATATTAGAACTCGACAGAGGTGAAGGTATTCCATGGAAAGGTAATTACACATCATGGCTTGAACAGAAGTCAAAGCGCCTCGAAATGGAGGAGAAGAGTGAGAGTAAACGCAGAAAGACATTGGAACGTGAGCTTGAGTGGGTTCGCATGGCTCCAAGAGCAAGACAGGCTAAGTCAAAAGCACGTCTTAATGCTTATGAGAAGATGATGAGTGAGGATAGTCGTCAAAAAGAGGATAGACTCGAAATCTTTATTCCTAATGGCCCCCGACTTGGTAACAATGTTATTGAGTTCGCCGGTGTATCTAAAGCATTTGGCGATAAGGTTTTATTTGAGAACCTTAGTTTTAATTTGCCTCCAGCCGGTATCGTTGGGGTCATTGGTCCTAATGGTGCAGGGAAAACCACGCTATTTAGGATGATAATGGAGCAGGAGACCTCTGATTCGGGCTCTATCTCAATTGGCGAAACGGTGAAGATTGGATATGTTGATCAGTCACACGCAGCAATTGATCCGGAAAAGAATGTTTGGGAGGTTATCTCAGAGGGAAATGAACAGTTTAATCTGGGAGGCCGATTGATTAACTCTCGTGCGTATGTTGCCCGTTTCAATTTCTCTGGTGCAGAGCAAGGAAAGAAGACAGGCGTACTGTCTGGTGGTGAGAGAAACAGGCTTCATTTGGCACTGACTTTAAGATCGGAAGCGAACGTGTTGCTGCTCGACGAACCTTCAAATGATATAGATGTTAATACCCTTCGTGCGTTAGAGGAAGGTCTTGAGAACTTTGCAGGTTGTGCTGTTGTTATCTCTCACGATAGATGGTTCTTAGACCGTATTGCTACTCATATCCTTGCTTTTGAAGGAGATGGTCAAATCGTGTTTTTCGAGGGAGGCTATACTGATTATGAAGAGAATCGTAAGAAGAGACAAGGCGATACCCCCCAACGATTCAGGTTTAGAAAACTGATCAAGGATTAATGGTATGTTAAAACTTCCCGACTCCGCCGATCGAAAGTACTATATCCTTCTGCTGTTTTTCGTTGTCCTGCCCAATGCAGCCTCTGTCGCATTACTATTTGTTTTAAATAGTCTCTCTGATATGGGTTGGTATCCGGCTGAGCATCTTTTGTTATTTTATGGTGTAGCGACTCTCCTTATGGCGTTCGGGTTAAGTACCACCACATTCATCTCAATAATCTCAGGGTTCCTGTTTGGATGGACAGGAACCCTTTGGGTTGTTGCAAGTTATTCTTTGGCTGCCTTGATTAGTCGGTTTTTTATGGTCTGGTTAAATCATGCAGCCACAGGCAGTCTTACCTTTTCAAATCCTAAAGCAGCACGTCTTTTTGCTGCCTTGGAAGGAAAACCTTTCCTTCTTTTACTCTTTTGCCGTCTCTCTCCCGTATTACCGTTTGCTATGACCAACATGGCTCTGGGTAGAATGAAATTCACCATCCCTGTATTCGTTTTTGGTACTCTCGCAGGAATGCTGCCGCGCTCTTTAATCTTTATATATACCGGCTCTCAAGCGCAAAGTCTTAATCAAGCCATGCAACGAGGTGGTGGCCATTGGACAGATATGGCTCTCCCTATTCTATTTGTCGTAATCTCGTTAGTGGGAATAAGCCTTTTAGTCAAGACGGCTATTAACCGCATTACTGCTGAATCAAAAACATCTCGGTTATGATTGCTATTAATAACGAGTTATTGTTTGCGCTCTCTGATGAAGCGGCTTCATCAAAAAGAAAAAGGAAGAATTATAACTTCCATAAAGAACCGCAAGCTAGAATCCAGAGAATGCTCAATGCAATGGAGCCTGGCACCTATGTCAGACCGCATAAGCACGAGGATCCTGATAAACTGGAGGTGTTTTTCTGCATTAAGGGAAGAATTGCAGTAATCGAGTGGACTGAACAGGGGGGGATCATTCGGATTGAGATTTTAGATCCGTTATTGGGTAATTATGGAGTGGAGGTTCCTGCCAGAACCTGGCATTCTCTTGTTTCTCTTGAGGCTGGTTCTGTAGCCTGGGAGGTTAAAGATGGGCCTTATGATCCTGCCGATGACAAGCATTTCGCTCCGTGGGCACCTGCTGAAGGCGATCCTGATGCAGAGGGTTGGCTTAATGACTTAATTAGAAAAGTTGATTTGAAGTAGTATTAGTTAAGGGGATTAGTCATTCTTTGGTTTTCTCTCTTCGTAAAAGAATTAGAAACTATTCAGTATACGGCTTTGCTTGCCATAAAAAAAAGACAGCTGCCTCATGAGATACAGCTGTCTTTGAAATATTGAGTTAGTTTTTACGGGTTACAGTGTAAATATAGATTAGTCTAAATACTATAAGCCTGATTAGATAAGGCCTTATCAATAGTAACAACGTAAATATAGATTAGTCTAAATACGATGAAAGCTTATCATGATGGTTATTGTTGATAAAGCTCTCGTACCAGAGAGAGAGAACAAGCACGTTGATCAAACGGTTTGCCATGGTTTGTTTGTACCAGAACCAGTATTCACCCTTTGTACTTTGGTCATAACTCTTGAAGAAACTTTCAAGCGTCTTCTTGTCCATTAAATTCTTCGATACATCACTCTTTAGCATGAAATTATACATCTGTTCCCTTTTTGATGCATCATTGAAGAAGATCTGAAGCGGACTGAATCCTCCCTGTTTCTTGCGCGACGTAACCTCGGTTGGTAGTTTAGGCTTAATTAATGCCTTAAGGAGATATTTGCTCACTCCTCTGCCTGATGCTAGATCATCTAAAGAGCCCTTTGCACGAAGATTCAATGGTAATGAGGTTACAAACTTCAGTACATCTTCATCGATATAGGTAAAGCCCATGTTGACACCATAGAGTTGTGAAATACGACTGGCTTTAAACAGGATAATCTCTGTTGATATTTGGTTAATGTCAGTATAGTAGTTAACAGATCTGTAAAGATCCTCATAGCTGTTAAACTTCGAGGGGAATGAAGCCAGAGTCGGATTAGGTTTAATACTAGTATTAAGAAGTTTCTTTAGTTGATATTTTCTAAACCCGAATTGGTCAGGATATAAGATATTCATAATCTTATCATTCTGGAATCTGGCTCTGAAATAGATGTTATCTTTTTCAAAGAGACTATTTTCTGCA
>JAJTBW010000098.1 GCA_021286705.1 Sphingobacteriia bacterium | reverse complement strand
CGGATATTATCACAATGTGGATGCACTTCGTGCATTGGAACATAGGCACGCGGATATTATCACAATGTGGATGCACTTCGTGCATTGGAACATAGGCACGCGGATTTATCGGATTTAAACGGATTTCACGGATTGGTTTGAACGCTGATGACACTGATTTGACGGATTTATACAGATTTATATTGACGCGATGAATCGCGTCTCTACAGCTACATCTCTGCAAGGTAATTAGTTGATTCCTGAGAATGACAAAAGGGAATTAGCTAGCCCCTGAAAACCCAACTACAGAGAATTAAACATCAATTTTGGTAGAAACCAGGTGCGTTAGCACCGGAAATATTTGTAGCTGTCAGGTAAGGCATCTCTCGTGATCTATAGCTCTAACACTACCGATAGCCCAACCATCTCTGATGAGTAGATGGGATAAACAGAATATGACCCAGGGTTCCTTGCTTGATCTGGTTTAGTTAAAGTATATCCAATCCAGGTTCCCAGAAGTGCCCCTCCAATGACATCAGAGAACCAGTGTTTGTTGTCATACATACGACTTAACCCTACCAAAGTGGCCAAAGAGTAACTTGTCCAAACTACCCATGGCCTCTCTTTGTAATACTGTGAGAAGACTGTTGCAATGGCAAATGCCGAGGAGGTATGTCCTGATACAAATGAGACATGGTCTTTTGACAATGAGGGTCCATCAAATTGAAATGGATCATCTGGATTCTCTTCTGGACGATGTCTGTGAGATAATAACTTAACTAAACCTGTTGCTCCGGCAGTCATAATCCATGCCTCACCCGCACGATAGGTCACATAGGCTAACCGTTCGTTCTTGCCAATTTTACTTCCTATAAACGTCACTGCCAGTGCCCCGGCTAAAGAGTATCCCTCTCCACCTAGCCTTATAATGTTTGATGAAAGATCTTCAAGAAATGGAGTCCGGTTTCTTTGCATAAAGTCGTTAAGACCCCTGTCAGCACTAAAGGCTAGTCCCGTAACAAGAAATGAGGCGATGCCATAACGGAACTCCCTTTTATTCCAACTAAAAGGGGATATTGCGACTCGAAGAATATCATTTGGAATTTCATAAAGCCTGATATGGTTGTCTTGTTGATCTATGGCTGTATCAAAGGATAATTGTGTGAAGCCTCCGGTATTAAGATCAACAGTCTGATCCTGTCCTTTGGTGGGTGAGGAGAGCACTGATAAAAGCAAAATAAAAAGTAGAGAGAGTGTGGAAACAGTGAAAGTTTTATGAATGCTAGTGTTGGTGCGTTGTATGGTCATGGTTTTCATGTTCGTGATGAACTATAGCAATGTCGATAATGTTTATTATGTGGTGCTTCAAAGATAGAGGTTTGAGGTGTGTGATTGCAAATGTTGTGCTCAATCATTCATTTATCATTAATTATTGACAATTTTGCAATTCAGGACTTAAATCATCTGTTAGGCTTAAGCAATTAAATAGAATGATCGTACCGTTATCAACCTGTCAGTTATTACGAAATCTCAAAAACAAAACATATCAACATGAAGAGAATTACTCTTTTTTCCCTGTTCCTGACACTTGGAATGATCTCTTTTGGTCAACATGTTTATAAAAATGATATTACATCGAAAGATGTTCAGTATAATATAAACCGATTGGCATCTGATGAATGGGCGGGAAGAAAACCTGGAACCCCTGGTGGTGATTCAGCGGCTGGTTTTGTTAAGAATTACTTTAAGTCACAAGGGTTAGAGTTGCTGTTTAAGAATGGCTTTCAGGAGTTTGAGTTGGTAACTAATGCTAAAGCCGGTTCTAATAATTTTGTTAAGGTAGGCGATAAGTTGATTAATAAGGCTGAAGAAGTGACTCCTTTCTCTTTTAGTGCTCAAGGATTGATTAATGCGCCTCTGGTATTTGCTGGTTATGGCTTTGATATAAACCAGGATAGTCTGGTTTGGAATGATTTTAAAGGGGTGGATGTTAATGGTAAATGGGTATTGATTCTCAGGGGGTATCCGGATAATGAGAAATATAAAAATGCTTTATCGAATGCCGGTGACGAGAGGAGCAAGGTGTTAGCTGCTAAAGATAGGGGTGCTAAAGGGGTAATCTTTATTAATGGAGCTGTTTATGATAAAGAGGATAAGCCGGTTAAGGTCTTTTATGATAAGAGTAATGCTGACGCTGGTATTCCAGTGTTATGGATGAGCAGAAAGGCTCTTACTACACTTGATGAGAAGCTGATAGCTAAGGTTCTTGAATCAGAGACAATGATGAATAGTCAATTAAAATCTGCCTCATTTGACCCGGTGCTGATGCTTGAGGGTTCAGCCGAAGTAACTCTTGAGAAAGTCAAGACCTATAATGTAGCAGCTCTCTTAAGAGGTTCTGATCCTCTCTTAAAGGATGAGTATATTGTAGTTGGTGCTCATTATGACCATCTTGGAATGGGGGGCTATGGTAGTGGCTCACGCATGCCGGACACGATTGCTCCTCATAATGGAGCCGATGATAATGCTTCAGGCGTTAGTGCTGTAATGGAGCTTGCAGGATATTTTGCAGGACAGAAGGCGCGCCCTGCACGTAGTATCATCTTTGTAGCTTTTGGTGCCGAGGAGTCCGGTTTAATTGGATCAGGTTACTTTGTGGCTAATCCTCCCGTTGCGAAGGAGAAGATAAAGATGATGCTCAACTTCGACATGGTTGGTAGATTAAATAGTGAAACAAAGAGTTTCAGTATAGGAGGAACAGGTAGTTCTAAAGAGGCTGAGTCCGTCTTAAATGAAATGCTGAAGACCTCTGATTTAAAGGCTAGTTTCTCGAAAGAGGGCTATGGCCCTTCTGATCATGCTTCGTTTTATAGTGCTAATATCCCCGTGTTGTATTTTAATACCGGAGTCCATACCGACTATCATACTCCGTTTGATAGAGCTAATAAGATTAATTCTGAAGGAGAGGCTGAAATAGTTCAGTTTGTTGCCCAGTTAATGCAACGGTTAGTTACTAATGCACCCGCTTGGACATATCAAGAGGCTGGACCTGCAAAACAGCAACGTATGGGAAGGCTTAAAGTCACATTTGGTATAATGCCTGATTTTACATCCACCGATAACAAGGGACTGGGTGTTAGTGGTGTTACACCCGGTGGTCCTGCTGAGAGAGCTGGAATGAAAAAGGGAGATAGAATCATTGCTCTGGATGGGAAGCCTATTACCGATATCTATGATTATATGAATAGGCTTAAAAAGCTGAATAAAGGCGACCGTGTCTCTGTTGATCTTGATAGGAAAGGGGAGAAGGTTGTGGTGATTGTGGAGTTATGATTTTAAAGGGTTCATATCCTGTTGGGGGAATTACCTGTGCCGCATGTGCTGCAAGTATTGAGTCAATGCTAAAGCATACGCAGGGGGTGAATGAGGTTAGAGTAAATCTGGTTTCTAACACCGTCAGACTGGAGTGGAACGATGAGATGATCTCATTAATAGAGATTGCCTCGATTCTCAATAAGTTGGGCTATAAGCTAATTGAGTCAGATGCAATACAAGGAGAATCGACTGATTTAGCCGGTGAATTAAGAAAGGCTGAAACAGATCAATTGAAGCGTAGGTCTATTCTGGCATTGATGCTTGCTCTGCCTGTATTTATCCTGGCAATGGGGTTTCATCACTGGGTGCCTGGTATTTATATTCAAGCACTCTTGACCAGTATACTACTACTAGGTCCGGGAAGGCTATTTTATAGAAATGCATACAAACAGATCCGGTATAGGATGTTGGGTATGGATACGCTGGTTGCGATGAGTACTGCCACAGCTTATCTATGGAGCCTTTTCGTACTGTTTTCTCCAGTGTTATTAGGGCAATTTGGCATTTCACAACATCTCTATTTCGAATCAGCTTCAGTGATAATCACCTTTATTTTGATAGGAAAGTATGCTGAGGATAGAGCAAGAGCAAGGTCTTCTGGTGCTATAGCTGAGTTGCTTTCACTGCAGCCAGATGTTGTTACCGTAATCAGAAATGGAGTGGAGCAGAATATCGGTGTTAATGATTTGGTTCAGTTTGATAGAGTGTTAATAAGGCCGGGGGACAGAGTTCCAGTTGATGGTCGTGTTATCAAAGGAACCAGTTTAGTTGATGAGAGCACACTAACAGGAGAACCCTTACCAACCGAGAAAGGGAAAGGAGATAAAGTTAGTGCTGGGACGATTAATTTAAATGGTGTACTGACTGTTGTTTCTGAGGCTGTGGGACGTGAGACCAGATTGGGACAGATAGTTAAACTAGTGGAAGAGGCTCAAAGTAGTAAAGCACCCATCCAGAAGCTAGCCGATAGAATATCAGCCAGATTTGTACCGGCTGTCGGAATTATTGCTTTATTATCAGCTTTACTATGGATATTTCTTGGAGGAGAGGATTCCATTACCCGTGCGGTGACCTCATTTATTACAGTGCTAATCATTGCTTGTCCTTGTGCATTAGGCTTGGCAACTCCAGCTGTTATTACGGTTGCTCTTGGTAGAGCTGCTAAGGAGGGTTTGTTGATAAAAGATGCAGAGGCTTTAGATCATCTTGCCGAAGTAGATTGTCTGGTTACCGATAAGACAGGAACATTGACAAAAGGATCTCCGAAGGTTTTAGATTGCAAGGTTTTTTATGATGATCGGGATTTGATACTTGGTCTTATGGTTGCCCTCGAGAAAAACTCGAATCATCCGGTTTCACAGGCGATTTTATCTCGGTTTTCTGAATATACAGATCCTAAAACTGTTGATTCGGTTAAAGATGTTAAGGAGATTGCAGGAGTCGGGATACAAGGATATTATAATTCGAAAAGGATTATTGCTTGCTCAGGAAAAGGGTTTAATGATCTGATTGTAAACCAGAGTGAAGCTTCTATTGGAGCATCTTTAGGCTTAAAGGATGGTGAGGTTGTCTATGGAGAACCGGAGGCAATAGAGGCGTTTAAAAAGTTAGAGCAGGAGGGTTCAAGTATCGTTGCTTTTCTTTACGAATTAAGACTCTGTGCCTTGGTTTCAATAGGAGATGAGGTTAGAGAAGAGGCTAATGATGCAATTAAAAATCTTTCATCATTGGGGGTGACCTCTGTCTTAGCTACGGGAGATAATGTTTTCGCCGCTAAGAAGGTTGCTGAGAGGCTTCATATTACTGAGTATCATGGAGCATTCATGCCTGAAGAGAAAGCCAAATTGATTGAACATCTTAAGAGTAGTTATCGCAGAGTGGCTATGATTGGAGATGGGGTAAATGATGCCGCCGCATTAGCATTGGCCGATGTTAGTATAGCCATGGGGACAGGTGCCGATATTGCAATGAAAAGTGCATCAGTAACTCTTCTGAAGGGTAACCTTTTACGGGTTGCAGTTGCTGTAAAATTGGCAAGAAAGGCTAAGACTATATCTTATCAGAACCTGTTTTGGGCATTTATTTATAATATTATTTTGATTCCGGTAGCTGCCGGTGTCTTGGTCCCATCCTATGATATTGAGATCAATCCATCGTTGGCAGGCTTGGCGATGAGCATTAGCTCAGTAACGGTGGTCATGAATAGCCTACGATTAAAAACGAGCCGGCTGTAGGAAATGATTATTGTATTAATCTGATCCTTGAAAAAGACGATATCAGATTGGAAATGGTTAAATGAAAGAAATAAATGAAAACTGAATATATATGAGTACATTGAAATTCAAGACCAATATCAGATGCAGTAACTGTGTCCGTAATGTTTCTCCGTTTTTGAATAAATCTGATGATATCGAGGGGTGGTCAGTTGATACAGAGTCAGACTCAAAGGTATTGACAGTTGAGACAGATCTCGACGCTGAGGAGGTCATAAAGATTGTTTCCGAGGCAGGTTTTAATGCCGAACCTATTACAGAATGATTTGGGTGAATCATCGAGTTATTTTGAGGTTGGATCATTTAATAGATAGTTTTGGTCTGTAACCTCAAGGGTTGAGCACAGTTATAAATAATTCTGTTTAGAATCAGGCAAGAGTTGGCCTATTAGCTGCCTTTTTTTACTTTTGCATTTCAATACAGAGTTATGCTTGCATTTGTTGAATTAATCACCAGAGACCTGATCCTAAAATTTCTCAAATTTGGCTTAGTGGGGTTTTCAGGGGTATTTGTCGACTTTACAACTACCTTTATCTTTAAAGAATGGTTTAAGGTTCAGCGTTTTGTATCAAATGCAATTGGCTTTACGATAGCCGCTACATCTAATTATTATCTAAATAGAATTTGGACTTTTGAGAGTCATAACCCAAGAGTTATGGTTGAGTTTGGCCAGTTTTTTCTTATCTCGATGATTGGTTTAGGGATAAATACTTTGATTATTTGGATATTAGATCGTAAGTTCCAGTTCAACTTTTATGTCGCTAAGTTGGTTGCTATTGGTGTGGTAACCATCTGGAATTTTATTGCAAATTCATATATCACCTTTGCCTAGCCATTTTTCCTGGATGCGCTATTCTGAAAATGATGTTACTTTTGATTGAGAACAATTAACGATAGGATTATGTCGTTACTTTTGTAATGTTCTTATCTATTAACCAGATATGATATAGACTGAGCATGCCTGATCTGTTTTAGCTCTACTCAAGAGAGGTAACTAAGGATAGCTGAGTTCAATGTAATCTAATAAAATCAATAAGAGATGAACCATCGTAAGAACGCCCTGATTCTGCTTATTCCCAGCTTCTTGTTGTCGGTGATCTGTTTTATCGCTGATCTTGGCGATAGTGCTCACAGTACTATTGGATATAAAATCTTGGATATCTTTATGATGACATTGATCATTTACGGTATTCTGGCGATATTCTACCTTGTCTTTAATTTTGTAATTAGATTGATTAAGTAATATGTTCAGGAGGTGTTTGAGGTATAGTGGCTGTGGCAATGGCTCAAGGAGTAATGATATTAAAGCGGATGATTTGATGGATAATAATAATGCCCTGGTTATAAGAGATGCAACGGAGAAGGATGTCTCGTTGATTCTGAATTTTATTAAGCAGTTAGCCACTTATGAGAAGTTGCTTCATGAGGTTGTTGCCACTGAGGAGTTGTTACATGAGAGCCTCTTTGTCAAGAATCATGCACGTGTTATAATCGCAGAGTTTGAGGGAGTACCTGTTGGTTTTGCACTATACTTTTTTAATTTCTCAACGTTTGTCGGGCGCCCCGGGTTGTACCTTGAAGATCTGTTTGTCTATCCCGAGATGCGTGGAAAGGGTATCGGTAAGGCTCTATTAAGTAGACTAGCCGGGATTGCCATTAGCAATGGGTGTGGGCGGTTTGAATGGAGTTGCCTTGATTGGAACGAGCCCTCGATTAAGTTCTATAAGAGCTTAGGAGCAGTCGCGATGGAGGACTGGACTATCTATCGTGTAACAGGCGATGCTTTGGTGAATCTTGCGAATGGCAAGTAGAACCGATTTATATCCCGGAAGTGTTAAGGTTACCTAGACTGATTGTAAAGGTCTTGATTTGAGTTGGGTCATCATCGTTCGTTAGGTTGAGTGTAACCTGGAGGTGAAGGTTATAAACACTTAACTCGGTCTCCTTATAGACAATCTTACCAATCTTAAGAATGTCGGCATTGATGATGCCATAACGGCGGGTAGACTGTTCCTGAAAAATCTCATCAGGATGATCGTTAAGCATGTTGAGATCGTAATCTTTAAAATCGTAAATATTTGAGATATCCTGAATTGTAATGATTTGTAGGTTCTCTACCCCTTCAATATTTGTGGTAAACCAAGTATGCGCATACTCATCGATTAAACAACGATTCAATGAATCCTTCATCAGGATACGTGCACAGTTAATGATAGCACGACCATAATAATTCTTATCAAAATAGTATATCTTATCCCATGTAATGGCATATCTCATACTCATGCCACCGATGATCTTCCTTAGTTTGGGATAGATGTGAAACGCATTGTATGTCCTTAAGATTACCGCAAAGTTCATTGCAAAGACCAATGAATGCAGAGGTGTATCAAAGATCAGATAACCTCCGTCTCCGGTACTGATGAATTTTGATTCTATCTCCTCTTCTAAGTACTTCTGAAAGAGGAATGGATGGTTTGTAAAGCAAAGCTTGACAGTCATCCGAAAGATGGTTTTGAATAGAAAAGGGATTAAGGCTTGCTCAAGTGAACCAAAAGAGCTGTATTTGAAAATGTCTATGCCCAAGACACTTTTCCTGCCAATCTCGCTAAACCCTACATATCTTCGTAACAGGTCATGAAGGTCTCTTTCATCAGGAACAATATTGGTCTTTTCAAAGACAACACGATGATCAACTGCATCTAAGAATTCTTTGATCTTTTCGTATTCAATAAGTTTGATGTTTCTGTTAGGCATGCTGTCTCGGGTTGTGTGATTAAACTATTGTAAATGTAGTATGAATAAATGATACCAGAAAACTTCTTAAAGTAGAAGTTTTTTTATGTATTCAGAGAATCTACTGTTTTTAGAATATAGGGCTCTTTGTTGCCAATTGTTGAGAATTTATTGGGTCAAAAGGATCTTAAACAATGATCTTGGGTATGCTTTGGGTTGTAAAAGAGATCTATTAATGGTAATTTTGCGGTGTCTTTGTAAATAATCGCAAAGAGTTCTCAATCAAAAACATCAGTTGATATGATTTTGTTCTTTAAAGGTGAAACAGGCGTGATTTACGCTGTAGAGACGACTAATTTGCTATCACAGGCTGATAGGGAGAAGTTAATCTGGTTATTTGGGCAAGCTGTTTGGATTGATTCTGAGCAGGTCAATGTACCAACCATCGGCCCTAGAAAAGAGATGATCACCCCCTGGAGCACCAATGCTGTTGAGATCACCCAGAATATGGGCATTCAAGGGATTACTCGTATCGAGGAGTTTTTCCCGACAGACGGTGGCAAACCACATTTTGATAAAATGTTGCAAGCCTTCTATCCAACTCTTGACCAGAAACTCTTCTTTATAGATCGCCAGCCTGAGCCTATTCGTCATATCACCGATATTAAATCATACAACCAACAAGAGGGCTTAGCCTTAAATGATGACGAAATAGCCTATCTCGAGGCTGTCAGTGCCCGTATTGGGCGCCCTCTTACTGATAGCGAGGTGTTTGGATTCTCACAGGTCAATTCGGAGCATTGCCGTCATAAAATCTTCAATGGTACTTTTATCATTGATGGCATAGAGAAAGAGGAGACTCTCTTCTCTCTTATTAAAAAGACCTCAAAACTTAACCCCAATACGTTAATCTCCGCCTATAAAGATAATGTGGCCTTTGTTGCTGGTCCCAAGGTCAAACAATTTGCTCCATTATCACAGGATAAACCTGATTATTTCGCATTGACTGAAATAGAGTCTGTAATCAGTCTTAAGGCAGAGACTCATAACTTCCCTACAACAGTCGAACCCTTTAATGGTGCTGCAACTGGTAGTGGTGGTGAAATCAGAGACAGAATGGCAGGGGGGACAGGTAGCATTCCATTGGCTGGTACTGCTGTTTATATGACCTCTTATCCTCGTCTTGAAGGTGAGCGTGATTGGGAAAAACATACGGAACCAAGGCCATGGTTATATCAATCTCCTGAAGAGATTCTGATTAAGGCCTCTAATGGAGCCTCTGACTTTGGGAATAAATTTGGTCAACCTTTGATCTGTGGATCACTCTATACATTTGAACAGAATACGGATAAAGCCGCTTACGGTTATGATAAAGTAATTATGCTTGCCGGTGGCGTGGGTACAGGCCGTAAAGAGGATAGTCTAAAGCATGACCCTAAACCAGATGATGTTGTAGTTGTGCTTGGTGGTGACAATTATCGTATCGGTATGGGTGGCGGTGCTGTAAGCTCAGTAGCTACCGGAGAATATGCTAATGCAATTGAACTTAATGCAGTTCAACGTGCCAACCCTGAGATGCAGAAGCGTGTGTATAATGCAATCAGGGCAATGGCAGAAGCCCCAAATAACCCGATTGTCTCTATTCATGACCATGGCGCAGGTGGTCATCTTAACTCGCTCTCTGAACTAGTGGAGGTAACCGGAGGTCTTATTGATCTTGAGAAGCTCCCTGTTGGTGATCCAACGTTATCGGCTCGTGAAATTATTGGTAATGAGTCGCAGGAGAGAATGGGACTGGTTATTAGAAAAGAGGATTTGTCAACGTTACAAGCTGTAGCTGAAAGAGAGCGTGCTCCGATGTATGCTGTGGGTAGAACGACTGGTGATCATCAGTTTACTTTTAAGAACAGTGTAACTGGTGAGACTCCAATCGACTTGCAACTTGCTGATATGTTTGGGAAACCTCCTCGCACCATCATGCGTGATGTAGAGGTTGCCCCCTGTAAAATGCCTCTAAACTGGGATAGTGATAAACTTCTTGACTATACAGAAAAGGTTCTTCAAATGGAGGCCGTTGCCTGTAAAGATTGGCTTACTAATAAAGTCGATCGCTCTGTTACTGGAAGAGTTGCTCTTCAACAGTGTGCTGGTCAGATTCAATTACCTCTGAATAATCTGGGTATTATGGCCTTAGATTATTCAGGACATGAGGGTATTGCTACTTCTATTGGGCATGCCGCTGCTGCTGCGCTCGTTGATGAGAGAGCAGGTAGCCAGCTGGCCGTCGCAAAGGCATTAACGAATATTGTTTGGACTCCTCTAGCTGAAGGACTGAAATCGGTTTCTTTAAGTGCTAACTGGATGTGGCCTTGCCGTAATCAGGGTGAGGATGCCCGTTTATACAATGCTACTGAGGCAATGAGTGATTATGTTTCAGCATTGGGTATCAATATTCCCACCGGAAAAGACTCCTTGTCGATGACACAGAAATATCCGGATGGAACGGCGGTGATCTCTCCGGGTACGGTTATCGTCTCAGCTGGTGCCCACACAAGTGACTTTACAAAGGTTGTTAGACCTGTCTTGAAAAATGTGAGTGGAAGTATTGTCTATTATATCTCATTTGCTGAAGGTTCTTTTGAGTTAGGCGGTTCTGCTTTTGCTCAACTCCTGGGGGCTACGGGCGAAAGGACTCCTAAACCCGTCCAACCAGCCGGATTTATTAAGACCTTCAATGCTATTCAATCGTTGATAGATCGTAGGTTATTGCTTTCTGGTCACGATGTTTCATCAGGAGGTTTAGTTACTACATTGTTGGAGCTCTGTTTTGGGATGCCGAGTGTTGGTCTGAACCTGAATCTTGATTCATTAGGTGAGCCTGATGTTGTAAAGGTTCTGTTTAGTGAGAATCCTGCCGTTGTGATTCAAACTGCTAAATGCGATGATGTTGAATCGATACTATGTGAAGCGGGTGTTACATTCTCTAAGATTGGAATGGTAACTGATAAAGCTAACCTATCTGTCTCTTTAGCTGGTAAACAGTATGGGTTTGATGTTGATTCATTAAGAAATACCTGGTACAAGACCTCGTATCAACTTGATAAGATTCAGGCGGGTGAATCTAAAGCTATTGAAAGATTTAATAATTTCAGCAGGCAACCACTTACCTATACCTTTCCGGAGGGCTTTAAAGGTACTTTTGAGTCTTTGGGAATTAATCCTAACCGAACTGAGCGTACCGGCTTAAAGGCTGCCATTATCAGAGAAAAGGGAGTTAATGGCGATCGTGAGATGGCGTTTATGCTTCATTTGGCAGGTTTCGATGTTAAGGATGTGCACATGACAGATCTTATCAGTGCACGTGAGACATTGGATGATATCAGGCTTATAGTCTTTGTTGGTGGCTTCTCGAATTCTGATGTATTAGGCTCGGCAAAAGGTTGGGCTGGTGCATTTAAGTTTAATGAAAAGGCAAAAGAGACCCTTGATCGATTCTTTGCTCGTAAAGACACCTTAAGCCTTGGAGTCTGTAACGGTTGTCAGTTGATGATAGAACTTGGTTTGATCACTCCTGGTCGTGAGAAGATGCCTAAGATGCTCCATAATGATTCTCATAAGTTTGAGTCGGCTTTCCTTACACTCGATATACAAAAGAACCATTCAGTAATGCTATCCAGCTTAGCCGGTAGTCGTTTAGGTATTTGGGTTGCTCATGGCGAAGGAAAGTTTAGTTTACCTGAATTAGAGTCTGCCTATCATATTCCTGCAAAATATGCGTTTGAGAACTATCCGGGCAATCCCAATGGTTCAGATTACAATACTGCCGCTTTATGCTCTGAAGATGGACGACATCTGGCAATCATGCCGCACCTTGAAAGAGCCTTCTACCCATGGCACTGGGCTTATTACCCTGAAACCGAAAGTAATCATGAGGTTTCTCCTTGGATGGTTGCATTTACCAATGCCAGAGAATGGTTAAGGCAAAATTAGAAATATGATAAATGATTGAGGTGAAGATAATAAGTTGTTTTCTTCTCAATCGAATGATTTTTTCGGATTATTATAATAGAGAAGGGTCAGAATATCTTATCAAATAGTTTTTTGTAAATTTATTCCGACCTTTCTTTTTTTATTGTCTAACCTAATGAATTATTTCATGAAAAGAGTTCTGGTTCTAATCATCTCCTTGTTTCTAGTTTCGACTCTATTTGGTCAGTATAAGGGTGGTCATAATTCTGCCTCTAAGGATAAAGAGAAGAGTTTTATCAAGGAGTTTGGTATAGGTGTCGGGTATCCATTTCCTGTATCTAGTAAGACCACTGCAAATATCGGACTAGCTGCTGAGTTAAAAATGACTTACCCGATTAGTGATTATATCAATTTTTCGTTTGGTGTTGAGTTAAATCAGCTTAAACAGGAAAAGGATACGATTATCTTTACGTTAAATACAGCTTGCAAGGATGCTAAAATGTCCTCTTGGTATCTGACTGTCCCTTTGGCTTTCTCGTTTTACCCGATTGAGAGTCATAATTGGTCGGTTTTTGCAGGGGCGTATACCGGTGTCCGACTTTCTGCCAAGACTGAAGGAATCTTTTATGATCCCAGTGATTATACTGCACCGATGTATGATATGTCAAAGGATGCTCCTATGAAAAAAGTCGATTTCGGAGTTGATCTTGGCTTTTCCTATCATTTAGTATTGATGAAAAAGTATAAGTTGAACATAAAACCTAAATATAGGTTTGGTTTGATTAAATTATTAGAAAATAAGAGTGATATTTATAATCAAGGGTTTCAACTTATGCTATCTGTTGAACTTTAAAGAAACTGGATTAACAAAAGTAATTGAATCATTGCTTAACTTTAATGGTATAATTTAGGTGCATTATACCATTAAAGTTTGAGATATTTGAAAGAGAAAGGTTGGAGGAGGCTGATTCTAATTTATTAAGTCGCAGAACTAGAGGTCAGATAGAATATTTATCAGATTACTTCTGCGTTTATAGTTTAGCCGGATATCTGCCAGGATTTGGCTGGCCAAAGGCAAGTCTATTTGTTTTAATTGTTTTATGTTATCGGCAATATTATGGTAATATGAGTTGCCTGTAAATCTCATGTTCTCTTTAATTCCTGAAATGAAATAATCTTTTGCCTCTGATGGAAAGATCTTTTTGTGGTTTTTATAGAAATCAAAGATTCGGGAGTCCCCGATCCTCTTACTGCGTTTTATCAGTTCCATGGCTTCTTGTAAACGATCTGCGTTTTTCAGATAATTGAGATATTGTTCGGGTAATTGTTGTTCAAGAATTGCTTCATAGTCCTTTAGGTTTTCACTTACCATTGATGCAATCTTTTCCAGCATTGAGCTGCTGGGGCAGTTAGTTATTGCTTTTGTCGCAGCTTCTGAAATATCGAGACCCGCTTTTGTATGCAAATCAAGATATAGATTGTAAACATCATCTTTCCCAAAATGTATTCCTGTGCCCACCCAAGCTTTAATTAACCCAACGGCTTTTAATACCATTTTTTTTGAGGTATATAACTCTACCAATTCAATTAGCCATTTGCTGTTATCATTTTGGATTTCGCATAGAATAGCCTCTTTTTCCTCGGCAGTAAGTAGGTGGCGTACCCTTTCGTAATAATTTTCAATTATAGAATGCGACATCACTTTATATCCCTTAATGAGCCAATCTTTAAGTGATGGTAATTCACTTTCAATAAAAGCTGTTTCATATAGCGATTGCAGGTTATTAAATGAATCGAAAGATTGCTCATTAAGTTTTGTGTCAAGCTTCCCTAAAAATTCAATCTTTTCTCCAAAGCTTAGAGTCTTGATGAAATTCGTAATAAATTCATTAATCTCTTCCGACGGTTCGTACATCCAATCATTATAATCATCGTATAGATATCCTTGTTGAGTAGCCTCATCAACCTTATCTATAATGAACAGAAGTAAACTACTTATCTCGCTCTTGAGATGTTTTTCCAGACCTGATAACTTCTTTATCTCTTTGTTTAAAGTTTTATTGAAATCATCAATATTATAAAGGCAATCACTATGATTAAATATTTTCTGAATATTTCTTTCAACTTTTATAAATGTATCTTTGGCTGCTGAACTATTTGAGAAAGTATTCTTAAGATTAATCCAGAATTGTTCCGGCGCATATTTCTTAACTAATGCGATTAGTTCATTTTTCGAAAGAGATTTTAAGTACTGATCGATGTCTATCTTTGAAGTTTTGTCTTCAACATAAATTTCAATTTTTGTATTGTTTTTTATGGCAAATAGGAGTGAAGCTATAACATGTTTACAGTCTGCGCCAAAAGGGCAACTACAGCTAGTTTTAACCTTACTATTCTGAAGACTTATTATGACTGTATATTCTGAGTTGCCATGAACCTGAGTCTTGAGTGTGGTCTTATCAGAGTTATATGATGCTGTTGTGACGCAATCATGATTAAAGTATTCCAGCCCCTTCCTATACTCTCTAGAGTTATAGTGATCTTGAATGTCATTGGATGAGATTGTTTTAAAAAATCCAACTAGGTTGTTCTCTGCTGTTGAAAAAGTCTCTGACATAACTAATCTTAAATCTTTGGTGTTAATAATTTATCTATTTTGTTTTGATATCTTGTCTATGGCTGTACTGCTTCCTTATAATTAATACAATAATGGCACTTTTCCATAAATGACATGTTGTGTTTCTTTTAAAGATAGTTGTATCTTAAGTTATTACTATTCCTATATTAGAGTAGATTTTTTTTGTATTAGTTTCTTAGGCAATGAAGGTAGCTTTTTTTGTTTTATTAATAGGCTATTTCCCTTTAATTACCTAGTCTAGTAATGAATATTAGTATGAGATATGTAATAGATATGATGGGTAACTGGAATAAGTAAAACGACAAACACCATCCAAAATATCCGCTCTGAATCCTTCCTTTATTCTCTCTCTACTCTCCCTCTTTATCCACTATATATCTTCTCAATATTCCCTCCATATCCTCTACCTATAGAGTTCTAATCTTACATGAGTTTATAGGGAGAGGATAGGGAGAGGATAGGGAGAGGATAGGGA
>JAJTBW010000298.1 GCA_021286705.1 Sphingobacteriia bacterium | reverse complement strand
CTCCTGCTGCATTGTAGCTGTAATACGAGCTAAAGGTTCCATTGGTGGCACTGCGAAGCATATCCAAGCGATTCCACGTCATGACTGAGAGAAACGATTCATTGACATGGCAGTAATCTTACTCTATGATTCCCTTATTATGATTCAGTATATCTCCATTCTTGCCCATATTCTCAATCCGCCATTCTTGTATTTCTAACATGCCGCCTTCTTTCTCTATTTTAATGCGGTCAGTATAATATACCCAAAAAGACAGAATATCTTCCCATAAAACATTTGGGGTACTTTTAAATTTGTTAGTTACACGTAATGAATCGCATCTCTACAGGAGCATCTTAGTAATCATGTGTATTTTAAATTGAAAGGCACCTATTCAAATCATTTCACTTACCATTCACGTAGTTGACTTCACATCAAAAAATACAATATTACCATAATAAAACACATATTTTAAAGACTATATCTTCTAGCACGCCCCCAAACAGAATTAAAATGGATAGCTTTATATATTTTATTTAAATATACTACATCCTCATCTGTAAAATTAAAAGTATCTCCCAAAAAACTGACTAAATCAATATTGATGTAACTCCTAGACCACTTGTTTTGAATTCTAAATAATGAGTTTGAAGAATTAAGTAGTGATTGCATATGATCTATATCTAAATGGCTTAAAATACCATTATTAACCATCTCACATAACACATAAGGCACTTGCTTAAAATTATTATTACTAATATTAATCGCATATAGATTCATATCTCCAATTATGTTTGGTAGCGAATCTAATCCATTGGAAGACAAATTCAATCGTAGACTACTTGATGGCGAAACCAATTTATATAATGATTTAAAAAACTTGGCTTGTTGTTTATATGATAAGCCTCCAATCCTGTTATAGGATAGAGAAATAAACTTTAATTTCATTATTTTGCCCGTACATTCAATCTTATTTAGGATGTTGTTATCTAGAAATAATTTTTTAAGATTAGGAATATCAGCTAACTCTTTTGGAAGACTAGAAATATTACAATATCGAATATAAAGGGTATGTATCTCCTTTTTACTCTCTAATTGACAAAATAACTTACTAAGATTCAAATCATTACAGTCTTGAAACATAAGGGTTTCGATATTTTTGGAAAGTATCGAATCAGGAAGTATTTTCAAATTTGAGCATACCACCTTGACAGTTGATGTTCGTTCATTATATGAAATTTCTCCTGTGAAACCATCTTGAGTATAAGCATTTATGCTTAAATGCATAATAAGAATAAAAGCTACTTTTTTCATCTCTCACCCTCCTTTATATTGTAAAACCAGTCTAATGGTACTGCAACTTTTATTTCTAAACTATTTATAATATAAGCTTTATTAAAACGTGGTTCAATAGTTATCTCTAATGTAGAGCCATTTCCTTTATCATATCCAGGAGTAGGGCCCTCCTTCCCAACCACATAAAAATCCGCTTTCATAGCATTTTCAGCAGTCTCACGAGCCATATTTCTCACTCTTCCGTCAGCAGATTTAGTATATTTATATGTTCCTGACGGGGATTCGTAATACCCACCAGTTGGATGATCATGCCAGGTATGTGTCACTTCTTCATTTGAATATTTCCCTTCAGGAGCTTTATAACTTTCTGAGGAGATTTTCTCAATCAAAGCTTCAGAGCTATCTGGGTAGAAATCATTACCTGACCCATAATCATAATTCTTAGTAAAAACAGTATCCTTAGACGAATCACCTAAATTTGCTAAGTCATATTCTGTTATTTTTCGAATCTCTCCACCAATTTCGTTAAAGGTCGGCCCTTTAGAGAGATGCTCTGTAACACGATCCTTTATATACTGTCGATCAGAAAAGCTTGGCAATAAATAGTAATTACCATCACCTCTATCAATATAGACATTTCCATCATTTTTATTATCAGAGTGATCGAATACTGGATTCCCTTTGACATCAAGTTTATAATAATCACCATCGAGTGCACCAGAAGGATCTAACCTAACCATAGGATTGTTTTGACAATAATTATAAGGTGTCAACCATCGTCGTTCTTCCTTTAGCGGATCCACAGAAATCCATCGTCCTAGCCATGCCGCATAATACCTTGCCCCATAGTAGTACAACCCCGTCTCCTCATCTCGCTCCTTGCCAACATACTTGTATCGCTTCTGCGATACCTCCGTCTCCGTGCGACCACTTCTATAGGAGGTCGTCCCAAATGGATGATACTCCTCATAAGAGATGATGGCCGCCGTCTGGTCTAACTCCAGACTGGCGGAGCCCAGATGGTTGTCGTACTGGTAGCGGATGGAGTTAGTCGCTGTAGAGAGGGTTA
>JAJTBW010000097.1 GCA_021286705.1 Sphingobacteriia bacterium | reverse complement strand
CCGCGACCTCCGCCGTGACAGGGCGGCATTCTAACCAACTGAACTACCAGACCAGATTTTCAAGAACGTGCTGATGTTTACAGCGGTGCAAAGGTAGCCCTTTTTTTGAATCCAGCAACTCTTTTTGAGCAAAAAATGTAAAAATTAAAAGCTTTTTTACTCCTCCTCCAAAAACAGGGCTGATTATCAAATAGCTTAATTCATCGAGCCCCCACCCTGATTGGCCGGGAAATATCGATAATCTGAACTTGCACCCCCAACCCCTATGCGCATCACATAAAAACTCCGAACCGCTTTCCCATTTATCTTACCCGGCTTCCAACCCATCAGCTTAATCAATCGAATCGTCTCCTCATTACACCCACCTGCCAATGGTTCATCAATGAAATAATGAGACGTTACCCCAGTCGGCTCTACTACAAAACGGATAACCACCTGCCCCTTTAACCCCAAACGCTTGGCCGCATCAGGAAATAAAAGATTCTTCCCTAACCAGGTCACAAAGTTCTGCCCCTGATCAAGAATTACCTCAACCCCCTCATGCAGACTCGATGCAGGATAAACCTTTACTGAACTATCAACTGCATAAGTAAGTACATATGGATTCTCATAACCCCTTCGCTCCACCGCCTTAAGCCACTTCTTATAACTGAATTTTACCTCTAGCGTTGTCTTTATATCGGCGGGGGCATTATTACGCCACCCAGACTCCCACAACGTTAATGATACTAACCGGTAAGCCTCCGGTACAAAAGCATCAGAAGACTTACTTACAACAGAAATATCTCTTACGGTTCCAACTGCGGTCACCGTAAACGCCAATACAACATTTCCACTTTTCTTCTCCGACTTCATGCTCTCAGGATAAATCATCTGGCTTTCGAAGAATCGTTGCAACTCAGAATTACCACCCGGATAAGTTGGTTCAACTTTCTGGGCATGAATCAGCACATGACAAAAAAGAAACTGAAAAATTAGTAAGGTCAATACTCGGTGGTTCATGGGTTAATGATTTTGTGTTTTGTGATCAGATAATAACTAAATCTAACTCAGGAGATATCATTCTTATGATTGATCATCAAACAATTCAACTCATTTTGAACTACTCCTGAAGGTTAATGAATCCAAATTAGTTAAATTAGCCTTTTGGTGAAATATATCATAAAAGTAAGAAAATGCTCATCATATCTCTGGTTATTCTTTCGTCACTTTTGCTGATTTTATCAATCTACCTGTTTCTACAAAAGACATCTTCAGACACTAAAACGAAAATCCTTGAGGCAAGGTATCAGGATCTATCCGATGCCCACTCGCAATATGTAATAGAGACTGAATCGAATAACATCACTATAAACCAACAGATTAAAAGTGCAACAGAAAGAGCATTTAAAGCAGAGGCTCAAACAGATGCTCTTCAACTCGCTTATAATGAGCTCCTGAAATCAAAGGAGGCTATGTCAGAGCAGTTTCGTCTTGAGGCATCCAGAATCTTCTCTGAGGGAAACAAGATAGCCAACCGAGAACAGCAAGAGGAAATCAATCGAATCTTACAGCCTTTCAAAGAAAAGATAGAACAGCTTAATAAAGTAATTGACCAACAGAGGACAGAAGGGTTTAAACAGCATTACGATTTAGCCATGACTATAAAAAACCTGGCTGAACTCAACAAGTCATTAGGTGAGGAGGCTGCCGCTCTCACGAAGGCTTTAAAAGGCGATAACAAAGCTCAGGGTAATTGGGGTGAGGTTGTTCTCGAAAGGGTCTTAGAACTCGCCGGATTAACCAAAGAACAGGAATTTAAGATACAAGACACCCTGCAAAGTGATGACGGCACTATCTATCGCCCTGATGTGATTGTCTACCTTCCCGAGGGAAAGCATATCATTATTGACTCGAAGGTCTCTTTACTAGCCTGGGATAGATTTATCAATTCAACGGATGACACTGCTCGTACAATTGCCTTAAACGAGCATATCGATTCAATTAAAAGGCATCTTAAAAACCTTGGAGAGAAGAGTTATTCCTCAAAAGGATCGCTCAACACACCCGATTTTGTCATTCTGTTTATGCCAATAGAATCAGCCTGGATTACTGCTCTTCAGAATGCCCCTACCCTATTTGCAACCGCTTGGGAACAGAAAGTTGTAATAACGGGTCCCGCAACGCTTTTAGCAACCCTAAGAACTGTATCTTCGGTATGGAAATTGCAGCAACAACAACAGAATGCCAGAGAGATTGCCCGACAAGCCGGCCTGTTATACGATAAGTTGGCCTCGTTCACCGATGAGTTACAAAAGATCGGAGAATCAATCGATAAGAGCAAATCAAGATGGCAGACTGCATGGAATGCCCTAAGTATTGGAAGAGGAAATCTTCTCTCAAGGGCTGAAAGACTCAAATTGCTTGGAGTCGAATCACGACGACAGGTAAAATCTACCGGTACGGCCGATGACCAAGATTCA
Organism: Sphingobacteriia bacterium; assembly: GCA_021286705.1. GTDB lineage: Bacteria > Bacteroidota > Bacteroidia > Bacteroidales > TTA-H9 > JAJTBW01. The sequence continues at coordinate 13,029 of JAJTBW010000097.1, read as the reverse complement.
GATAGTGACAACGCTTCTACTCTCAATGAATGAGAAAAGGATAAGCAACACATAAAGAATTGATTTTAATCCCGATTAGTTTTTACCTTCCTGACCGTTAAAAAAATCACACATGAAGACTTACAAACTCTTATTTCTGCTGGCTCTTTTTACGGCCTTCAGTGGCTGTTCTCCTGTAGAGAAGCTCATGAATACTGATTTATCTAAAAAGTACGATGCGCAACGGAGTTACAGCTCCACTACGCAGCTATTTGCACCAGCCTCTCCTGACAAGCTGAATGAAGCTAGTTTTATGGTCACTACTGAGTCATTTCATGCTGATTCACTGCAACCGGGTGGAGCTAAGTGGAATCTCTCAATAAACGCCGACTATTATAATTCAAAATCACAAAAAGAGCCCACTGAGTCGGTTCAACTAAAATGGTTAAAACCGGTCAGTAAGGCTAATGACTCTTTATGGGGCTCAATGACCTTTAAAAATAGTGTTGAGAGTGGCTTTATTGTATTGACGATTAAAGACCACAAAGGGAATGAAATTACCAATTGGTTTGAATGTAATAAGCCCACCCTTCCAATGCTACTCGCTGAAAACAAGAAGCCACTTACCCGTCGTTGGTTGATTCCAGATGAGTTTGTATATATTGGTTGGCCTGATGGAACCACTCTTGATGGGGTCGCTGCCATCGATCTGGCCACTATGTCATTACCCGGTCCTCCGTTTGACGAAACCTACCCCGGTCCCGGATTCCCTGAGCCTCCAAAGAGTGAGGGATTCAAATGGGAGATTAAGCCAAACGATCCAATTGGTGTTGGTGCAGAGGGTATGATGTGGTTTAAATATAAAAATGAGATTATTGGTATCTGGCCAGTCTTTGGAAACAAATACCCCACACCGGTAGTCTTAAGGGAAGGTTTAGCAGCCGTAAGATACTTTTCAAGCAGGGAAGAGTATCAGCGAATCATTGATGCCCGCAACCAATGGAATGAGTATAACAACCTATGGATCAGAACCACGGGTGACACATTAAGAGCGGCTGAAAGATCAGTAATGTTCCAGAGTGGAATCACCAGAGCTAATGAGCTATTTACCGATTTTAGTGCCGGTAGCTTAACCGATCGGGGCATGATCTGGATGATGTTTGGCTCGCCAGATCAGGTGTGGCGAGATAATAACTCCGAAACATGGAGCTACTCATCAAATGCATGGCGTCCTGAGTTAAAATTCAACTTTTTTAAAGTCACTGGCCACTATGGGGAAACCTGGATCCTGAAAAGAACCCCGTTTTATGGCCCATTCTGGCAGAGACAGGTCGACCTGTGGAGAGAATAGCTACCTTTGTCGTCTTTTAATTTAAGAGGAATGAAAAACGAACAACTCATATACGGGGCACGCCCGATCATAGAAGCTATTGAAGCTGGTAAAGAGATTGAAAAACTTTTTATCCAAAAAAGCAGTACCAGTCCGCTTATTCGTGAACTACTTCAAAAGGTCAGACCCTTCGGCACGCCAATCCAGATGGTTCCGGTCGAGAAACTAAACTCGATGACCAGAGGCAATCACCAGGGAGTAGTTGCATTTCTTTCTATGATCGCCTACCAACCTATTGAGGAGATCGTTACCAACCTCTTTGAAAAAGGCAAAAACCCCTTCATCTTGGTTCTCGACAGAGTAACTGATGTACGCAACTTCGGTGCTATTGCAAGAACTGCCGAATGTGCCGGTGTTGATGCTATAGTCATTCCTGATAAAGGAGCCGCCCAAATCAATGCCGATGCACTCAAAACCGCAGCGGGAGCTTTAACTAAACTACCTGTTTGTCGTACGAAATCACTCGCACAAACCACCAAATTTCTTAAAGATAGCGGACTACAGATCTTTGCCGTTACAGAAAAAGGCAACGTGATGTATGATTTGCCCGAATATCGCGATCCTTTGGCTTTGATCATGGGAAGTGAAGATCAAGGCATCGCTTCCGATCTATTAAGGATGGCAGACCACATGGTTCGTATCCCTTTAATGGGAAAAATCGGATCATTAAATGTCTCTGTTGCTGCAGGTATCTTAATGTTTGAGGTGGTTCACCAACGCTCATTTGTAAAATAGCCCGATCAATAGGCTCATCAACCCATTCTAAATCACAGATTGGTGGTATTATATACGCCAATACTTATCGGTTAAGAATTAGCCAGTTAATAAGACTTATCAAATACCCTTTTCCCGGATGGCTTACCATCTGGGAAAATCTCCTTTTATGGGCATTACATAAGCCCCTTTATCAGCCGTGAGCCAGATTAACGAATCTTGTCGGGCGATACCTCTCCAGTAATTCTGAGCATGATGGTTATTGCTATTATCTACTACTATTATAGCTCCGGGAAATAGCTGATGAAGAGAATCTTCATTAAGGATATAGCTTTGACTTATGATGACTAAATCAGTTCTAATAGGAGATTTTATGCTATAATCGTTCCAACAGGTGTCAACTAATACCACTCGTCGTCCCGATATCACTCTGTTATGGTCGATTATTGGATGAACATCAGGCTTCTTAAACCACGCCTCCAATTGTGAAGATCTGATATCATAAAACTGATTTGCGGCATCAATAATCTTATCCCTTTTCTTTTCCTCGCCACTAATCCCAATCCAAACAGTACTTGACCCCGTAATCTCGCCAACAAGTGTACCCTTAGAAATATTAGTCACAATTATTCCAATTCTATCAGATACTTGCCATCTCTCAACGAGAATCACCATTAAGAAAATCAGAAACATACCGAGGGTCAGAAATAGCCCCTTCCTATTTCTGTAACCCAACCACCTGATCAGGCCAATAACCATCAGCATCATAAACAAGAATAACCCCATGCTTATATTTCCAAGATCAACAGAGGCACCGGGGAGCATGCTAATCCATTGGGGGACACAATTCATAAACCAAATGACCTTTACACAACAGAAAGCCACTGCTGGGCCAATGTAAGGGATTGAGCCAAGAAATGGAACGGACATCGTAATTACAATCGCTAAAAATGAGATAGGTATGACAACGAGATTAGTTAAAAGAAAATAGGTTGGAAATTGATTAAAGTAATATGCTATTAAAGGGAAAGTTGCCAACTGAGCCGCCAGTGAGACCGTTATCAAGTCTCTGATATAAATTACAAGCCATTGATGAGCTTTAATGAATGATGAGAAGACAGGTTGAAAATAGAGAATACCAATAACAGCCATATAACTGAGTTGGAAGCCAGCATCGAAGAGCCACTCCGGATTAATAATAAGCAATACGAGTGCAGAACATGCCAAGGAGTTAAGTGTGTTTCCTTTTACTCTTCCAAGCTTTCCAATAGAAACCATTGTAAGCATCCATGATGCTCTGCATACAGGAGGAGCCAGTCCGGTGATCATTGCATAAAACCAGATCAATAATATAGCCAGACAAGTAGAAATTAACTTTCCATTTTTAACTCTTGCCAGCGGCCAAAGTAAGGTCTGAATTACAACAAATACGACCCCTGTATGCAATCCGGAAACACATAAGACATGGGCTACCCCACCCGTTGAATAGGCTCTCTTAGTCTCTTGATCAAGACCATCTTTCTCACCCAGTAGAATTGCGTTGGCGATTGCCCCCTCTTTACTATGCCCCAAAGTATGATACAACAAGTCACTCGCTATATTATGAATGTAAGAAGCCGTATGATAAAAACGAGCATACCAAGTTATTTCAGGTTCTATTCGGTGCAGTAGCTTCCAATCATTACCTGTGCTATATGAGACTCTTAGTACCCCTTTTCGCTTTAACCACAGCCTATAGTCAAACAATGTAGGATTCTTGCTTCTATCGATTCGCAATAGTCGGGAAGCAGAAACAATCCAATCAGACTGCTTAGGTCGATCTACTTCAGGCAGGCTATCGATATACCAGAAAACCTTAGGCTCTAACTCTCCCTGAATAATCACATCCTCCTGACCCTTACGATTTAAAACTGACAGACTCCTTACAGCCACTACGTATCTCAATCGCTCTCCGGTTTCCACAGGATCAGCGACAATCTGACCAACCCAACCAATAACACTATCAGATGGAGGAAGATTATCAGTTGAATGGTGCTCTACTCGTCTATTATGCAGGATAAATGCAAATGAAAAGAACATTAGGATAACTATCACGGAAGTTATGCCCCTTAGAACAATCCTGTATCTACCGGGCATGAAAAAGACAAAATAGACTAGCCCGGCACCAAAAATGATGAATGAGATAATAAGAGGTAAATAAGGGAACTCAACCATTGGTAACATTTCAGAGCAGACGATACCAGCCATAAAAGCCAGAGTAATGGAAAGAAACGGAGTAGTACGTATTCGATGCTCTAACTGCATGATGTGTATTGGATATTTGCCACTAGAAGTGCTTCAATCAATAGCCTTAAACAATGTTATACATATCCGGCACTAAATTAAAACCACCTTAATTAACTGATTAGCAATTACCAAAACCAGTAATTCAGGTATCATGTATGACCATCCAGTTTTACCAAGTTCAGAGATTGTTTAGATAATCCTGAATTAAAAACACCAACATGTCTTGCGCACAAGACAATAACACACTAATTTCGTCCTGTCAACAAGACAATAACACACTAAATTCGTCCTGTCAACAAGACAACACTATCTGTAAATATATTCCCCAGCGGCAAACTTAAAGAGAGGATATTAAATGTTCAGCATGGCTAGTGGCCGTCAAAAGAGTATTGAGAGGTCGGTGATTATGATGTAGAAGTAGCCTCCGGCTACTGGCATGATCATTGTAATACACTGAATACATGAATGGTTGAAATAATAAAACTAAAGTATTATTTCATTGTTAGATTAAACTAACACTGCAGACCATTAAACATACTTATTATGAAAACATTAAAAACACTTGCTCTCATCTTATTTTCTATCACGGTTATTTCAGCATGTAAGACAACAAGCTCATCTAGTGGCATTAGTTCCGGAAAAGAGAAAGAGAGATCTGAAAAGACCATTGCAATACCTTCGCCACTAAAAGGCATAACTTGGGAACTCATTGAACTTGGTGGTAGGCCAATCGCTGCGAATCAAGAACCTACTCCTGAGATCATCTTCTCTGACACATCAAATCGGGTTTATGGTAACTCAGGATGTAATAGATTCTTTGGCACTTACACCCTCGATGCAAGCAAAAAGAGATTAACCATCGGTCAGGTAGGTTCTACGATGATGGCATGCCCAAATATGAATATCGAACAAGAATTCTTAGAGGTATTAAGAAAAGCCGATTCATATATCCTGCAAGAAAACAGCCTGATTTTACTTAAAGCCAGAATGGCACCTCTCGCTAAGTTTAAAGTGAAAAAGTAGTTAGAGTGGACAAAAATTAAGTCCAACTTAATACCAATTCACGAGAAATAGTAAGGCCTGCCTCTTTTCCCCTGAAGAATCCTCAACCAATATTGCTTGAGGAAAGATCGTTGAGGAATCAGAGGCAGGCTTTTCAGCGTCTGACAATAAATAAAGCTAAATCATATTGCGGATAAGCTATTAATTTGTTTATTAGTCCGCCGATGATTAATAGTTTTCAGCGTACTCTTCGAAGTATGACTGAGGATGATCACAAGCGGGGCACTTCTGTGGAGCATTTTCACTTTCATGAACAAAGCCGCACTTACGGCATACCCATTTGGTCTTTTTCTTCTTTTTGAAGACCTCTCCATCATTAATATTGGCGAGCAGCTTTCTATAGCGCTTTTCATGCTCGGCTTCAACCTTAGCAATAGATCTAAACTTGGTTGCAATCTGTTTAAAGCCCTCCTCCTCAGCGATACGAGCAAACTCAGGATATAATTCCGTCCACTCTTCATTCTCGCCATTAGCAGCGGCCTCAAGATTTTCAGCAGTCGTGCCAATCTTACCGGCAGGATAAGATGCGGTAATCTCAACCATTCCACCCTCTAAGAACTTAAAGAATTGCTTGGCATGTGTCTCTTCTTGTCTGCCTGTCTCTTCAAACAACGCAGCAATCTGCTCATAACCCTCCTCTTTAGCCTTTTTAGCAAAGAAGTTGTATCGGTTTCTTGCCTGAGATTCACCGGCAAAGGCCTTTAACAAATTCTGTTCAGTACGTGTACCTTTAATACTCTTCGTGTTATCCATATAAATCAATTTTGGCGATTAAACTTGAATAACTAAAGATAATAAAAACAAATGAAAAGAACTTACCTTTCCATCGGCGAGTTGACACCTGATGCATCAAGTATACAACAGAAGCTTACACCTAGAAAAGAAACAGAATATTAGCTCAGGAAACGTTGATCAAAATGGATAATATTGGCTTTCCCGAGCAGTATAAGTTGAGAATTAGTCAACAACGCACCCATCTCATCCTCACCGGGGTATAGAAAAATCTGACCAAGTCTACCAATGCGCTCTCTGATATAACCTACAAATAACTCACTAAAGGCTAACCCTCCTGTTAAAAGGATACCATCAACCTCCCCTGAAAGAACCGTAAACATCGCTCCTATCTCCTTTGAGACCTGATATGCCATTGCCTTATAAATAGTCTCAGCAAAATCATCACCAATCAATATTCGTCGCTCAACCTCACGGGCATCAATGGTTCCGAGATAAGCAAGTAAACCACCATTGCCGGTTAACATTCGCTTAATCTCTTTATGGGTATAACGACCGCTAAAACACAACCTTGCCAGATCGCCCGCAGGAATAGTTCCAGCCCTTTCGGGAGTGAATGGGCCATCACCATCAAGACCATTATTAACATCAACTACACGGCCTTTGCGATGCGCACCCACCGTTATCCCTCCGCCCATATGGGCTATAATCAAATTAAGGTCTTCATAATGCTTGCCCACTATACCGGCATGGCGTCGGGCAACCGCCTTATGATTTAATGGATGATAAAATGACTTCCTGATAAACTCCGGATGTCCGCTGACTCTAGCCAACTCATCAAACTCATCAACACCAACGGGATCGCAGATGTAGGCATCGGCCTGAATGTACTTCTTAGTCATTACCTCAGCCATTAACCCACCGAGGTTACTGGCATGCTCTCCCGTCTTGTTGTTTGCCAAATAATCAGAGAGAAGATCATTCATCGGAAAGATGCCGGAGGGGACAGGGGGCAATAATCCCCCTCTCCCCATCACAATACACATCTCTTTCATATAACTCTCAAATGGTGCCAACAACTCCTCCACCGCCTGCATGCGATAATCAAGCTGATCCTTAACAGAATCAAAAACGGATAACTCTTCGGGTGAGTGTGATACTGATCCTGAGAAGATAGTATTACGCCCTTTCCATAAAGCAATCTTAGTACTTGTACTTCCGGGGTTGATCCCCAGAATTATGCAGTTATCCGGATTAATATCCATTAGAATCAAGATTTTATTAACCTACTTTCAAGAGTGATTTTGAAAATATTATACAGGAGATTATTCGTAAATACTAATCTGTCTCTCTCCTCTCAGTGCAGCAAGAACATTAAAGGCCAATGCCTCCATCTCATCGCCGCCCGGAAAGACATGAACAGGAGCAATAAATTTGACCCGATCAATGATTTGTTGTACAAAACGCTGACTATTGGCTATGCCGCCCGTCAATAGAATAGCATCTAATCTTCCATTAAAAACAACGGAAAGAGCACCAATTTCCTTTGCAACATTATATGCCATTGCCTCAAAGATCAGCTTTGCCGTTGCATCCCCTTCATTGTATGCCATCCGTTCAACTTTAGAGACATCTTCAGTACCCATCCATGCTGCTAAGCCTCCGTCTCCCATGACCATGCGCTCAACCTCCTCTTTTGAATACTTGCCACTAAAGCATAGTCTTACAAGATCACCTGCCGGCAATGTACCCGAACGTTTCGGACTAAATGGGCCATAACCATCAAAACCCTGATTAACATCAACCACTCGTCCTTCCATGTGAGCACCAACAGTTATACCCACCCCAAGATGAGCTACGATAAGTCGCATTTCTTCATATCTGCGTGTCTGCTGTCTGGCAAACCCTCTGGCAGTTGCCTTTTGATTTAATGCATGGAAGATGCTTTTTCTTGGGAATAGAGGGTGACCACTAATACGAGCGATATCATCGAGTTCGTCAACCACTATAGGATTAGAGATATAAGCCTTAGCGTGTCCTAAAGTTTTTGCAATATCATCCACCAAAAGAGCACCCAGATTAACCGAGTCCTCACCCGCAGGGTTATGAATAAGGTCATACTTCATCAGCTCATTAACCTCATAAATACCCGATTTCAAAGGCTTAAGATATCCGCCACGACCAACAACAGCTACGATCTTATCGATATCAATGTCGGCCTTTTTCAGATCATCAAGAATCGCTTTCCTACGAAACTCATGTTGATCGAGTATTCTGGTGTACTTATGGCAATCCTCGGAATTATGATTCAACTTGTTCAGATAGACCAGCTTATTATTATCATAAATAGCGATCTTGGTAAAACAGGTTCTGGGATTAACAACCAGGATCCTGTGTAGATTTGTTGTGTATGTGGCTTCCATATGGGTTAAATTTTCCTCTTTTTAATTACAACACTACAAAGGCTGTCGTGTTTAATGAAATTGATAAAAATGGGTTAATTAATTACATATTTCGTCTATATTGCCCTCCTGTCTCAAATAACGCATCAGAAATCTGTCCGATGGTGCAATAAGGGGCAGCATTCATTAACGCCTCAAACAGGTTACCCTGGTTAACAGCAGCCTCACGTAATGAATCAAGTGCTTTAGAAGCCTCCTCTGCCCACATCTGTTTGAAGCGCTCATTTGCCTCTATCTGGTATACTTTTTCCTGCCTTGTAGCCCTGATCACCTCATTTGGAACCACTGTAGGCGAACCTTTAGATGAGAGAAATGTATTGACCCCAATAACCGGAAACTCTCCATTATGCTTTAACTTCTCATAATAGAGTGACTCCTCCTGAATTCGGCTACGTTGATACATGGTTTCCATAGCACCTAGTACCCCTCCACGCTCAGTCAATCTATCAAACTCAGCCAAGACAGCCTCTTCCACCAGACGAGTCATCTCATCAATGATAAATGCGCCCTGTAAAGGATTCTGATTTTTGTTAAGACCTGCCTCTCTGTTGATAATTAATTGTATTGCCATGGCTCGTCTCACCGACTCCTCTGTAGGTGTCGTAATTGCCTCGTCATAAGCGTTAGTATGCAATGAATTACAATTGTCATAAATGGCATACAGAGCCTGTAATGTGGTTCTAATGTCATTAAAATCGATCTCCTGTGCATGCAACGATCTTCCACTGGTCTGAATATGGTACTTCAACATCTGTGACCGCGGAGAGGCTCCATAAACAAACTTCATGGCCTTAGCCCAGATAAGTCTGGCAACCCGCCCCATGACTGAGTACTCCGGATCTAACCCATTACTAAAGAAGAATGAGAAGTTTGGAGCAAAGTCATCAACCTTCATCCCTCTTGAACGATAATACTCAGCCAGAGTAAAACCATTAGCCAATGTAAAAGCCAGTTGTGTGATAGGATTGGCACCAGCCTCAGCAATATGATATCCACTAACGCTAACCGAGTAGAACTGGGTGATGGAATTTCCAATGAAGTACTCCTGCATATCTCCCATCATTCGCAAGGCAAAGTCGGTCGAGAAGATGCAAGTGTTTTGCGCCTGATCCTCCTTTAAAATATCTGCCTGAATAGTTCCTCTGACTCTTGCTAGTGTATCTGCCTTCAACTTAGCATAAGTCTCCTGATCAATAAGATAATGCCCAGGAACGCCTAAAAGAGCCAGACCTAACCCACTGTTACCATTGGGAAGCTCCCCCTGATATGAAGGTGGTTCAATACCTCTTTCGGCATAAAGCTTACTGATTTTAGCTACAGCTTCATCCAGTTTTCCGATACGGGTAAGGTATAGCTCAACTTCCTGATCAATTGCTGCATTCAAATAGAAGGCAGTCATGGTAGGTGCCGGACCATTAATAGTCATCGAGACCGAGGTATTGGGCGCAGTAAGATGAAAACCTGAATATAGTTTCTTAGCATCATCAAGGGTAGCAACCGATACACCCGAATTACCCACTTTACCATAGATATCAGGTCTGACATGAGGATCACGACCATAAAGTGTAACCGAGTCAAAAGCTGTTGAAAGTCTGATTGCCGGCATGCCATCACTTAGATAATGAAACCTCCTGTTGGTACGCTCAGGGCCACCCTCGCCTGCAAACATTCTTGTAGGATCCTCCATTTCACGTCTGAATGGAAAGACTCCTGCTGCATAAGGGAACTCTCCCGGTACATTCTCCATTAACCTCCAATAGATAGTATCAGAGAGACTCAGGTAATTGGGCAATACAACCTTTGGCAATCGGGTATGCGATAACGACTCAAAGGTGGTGGCAATTTTAACCTCTTTACCCCTGACCTTATAAACAAACTGATCTGAGGTATAGTTGGCTTTAAACTGAGGCCAACCCTCTATCATCTGACGAGTATTCAATTCAAGCTCCTGCCAAAGATACTCTTTTCTCTGCTCTAATATTGCCCTCAGTGCAGCATCAGAATGGCTATCTGTCAAGTCCTCAATCGACACTTTAACTGCCTCCCAACGCTTTACTCTCAGAGCCTCTTCACGACAGAATGCATTATAAGACCTTACCCTATCAGATATCTCACTTAGATATCTGGTTCTTGAAGCAGGTATGATGCTCCCGAAATCAACAGGCTCATTTGAAGCCTGCCATTCAGAAGAAAACTGATCCGGGAACTTCAGATTCAAAGCAGTAAGCAGATGAATAAACAATCTATTCACACCCGGCTCATTGAATCGTGAAGCAACTGTCAAATAGACCGGCATGGTCGTGAGATCGGCATCAAAGAGAGCCCTGTTTCGTTGAAACTGCTTTCTAACATCTCTAAGAGCGTCGTCGGCACCACGTTTGTCAGCTTTGTTTATTGCAATAACATCGGCAAAGTCGAGCATGTCTATCTTCTCCAGCTGAGATGCTGCCCCAAATTCAGGAGTCATTACATAAAGTGAGAGGTCGGAATGGTCTACAATCTCTGTATCACTCTGACCTATCCCGGAGGATTCAAGCATGATAAGTGAGAATCCGGCATTCCTCATCAGGCAGAGTACCTCCCTGATGTGAGTGGATAGCGAGACATGACTCTTTCTTGTTGCAAGCGATCTCATAAAGACTCTCTCATTAGAGGAGGCGTTCATACGGATCCGATCGCCTAATAATGCTCCACCGGTACGACGTCTTGTAGGATCTACGGAGATTACTCCAACAGTCCTATCAGGATACTCCTCTAGGTACCTTCTTAACAATTCATCTGTTAATGACGATTTACCTGCCCCTCCAGTGCCGGTAATTCCAAGTACAGGAGTCGTTTTATCAGCACAACGCTCACTTAGCTCCTCTATCCAGGGTTTAATCTTCTCAGGTTTATTCTCAACCAATGAGATAGCCTTTGCTAATGAGACAAAGTCTCCGCTACGAATTGCCGTAAGATCAGGCATCACATTGGCAGACTGATCAAAGTCACACTTTCTCAACAGATCATTGATCATCCCCTGCAGACCCATTTTTCGACCATCATCCGGAGAATAGATTCCCGCAATACCATACTCATGCAACTCCTCAATCTCGGTAGGTAAGATGACACCACCTCCTCCACCAAAGATTCTGATATTAGATGAGTTCTTCGACTTCAGGAGATCGTACATATACTTATAAAACTCCATATGCCCCCCCTGATACGAGGTAACAGCAATAGCTTGTGCACCCTCTTGAATGGCACAATCAACAATCTCCTGAACACTCCGGTCGTGCCCAAGATGAATGACCTCAACCCCGCTCGATTGAAGTATTCGTCGCATTATATTAATCGAAGCATCATGTCCGTCGAAAAGTGAAGCCGCAGTTACAATTCTAATCTGATTGACCGGGCGGTATATTTCGGTTTCGCTCATAATCATTGGGTGGTTTACACATCTAGTTGATTCTCTAGATTAAAGAGAAAAAGAGACCATTTAGTTCAATAGGTGGTAAAAAAAACTCTTCTGATTACCTTTGTCTAAAATAAGTTCTGATGATACCTGAGAATCACCCGGGGTTACTTTTTGATTTCTGCCCGAGATGTGGCGAAAAGACCATGAAATTTGATGGTTTAAAAAAAACCGATTGTGCACAATGCGGCTTTCAATTCTGGTTTAATGCATCTGGTGCCGTAGCCGCACTAATCTTCAATGCAAATAAGGAGCTCCTTCTGACTATACGTAAGTCTGACCCCGGTAAAGGTGAGTTTGACCTGCCGGGAGGTTTCATCGATCCGGATGAATCGGCTGAAGAGGCTTTAGTCCGAGAGATTAAAGAGGAGTTAAATCTAAACATCACCCATTTCCGGTACCTTCAAAGTTTCCCAAATCAATATCTCTACAAAGGGGTAGTCTACCACACTATAGATATGATCTTTTTCTGCACAGCTGATGATAACTCAAACATCACACCGGCAGATGATGTTACAGGATATCGCTGGATGAAACCCAGTGATATTGACCCCCAATCAATGGGACTAAACTCTATGAGAAAGGTCATTAAATGGATTAACACTGAATTAGCTAAAGAAGATCAGAACATCCTTTAAGCAATATTGGCTCTGTTTCTTGTATGTTTTGTCAATCATTAACCCCACAATGATAAAGACCGGATTCTAGATAAACCGGATAATAATTAAACAGGATTCTAATTAAACAGGATTCTAATTAAACGGGTCGGTCACCTTTGCTGATTGAAATGGGCGAAAATGTTTTTCTAATTGCGTCCTCTTTGCCTTCGACTTCGCTCAGGCAGCGACCCGGTGGTTGAGCGAAGCCGAAACCACTGTATTCCAGCTCCTCTCCCGTTCTTCTCCTGTTCCCCTCCTGTTCTCCTCTTATGCCTCTCCCTATCCTCTCCC
>JAJTBW010000297.1 GCA_021286705.1 Sphingobacteriia bacterium | reverse complement strand
TTTAAGGGCATGAAATATATTTCGGAGTCGATTACATATTGATGTTTTATAGGAGTATGTATGGATATGATACAGGTACAGGGGTCATTAAAGCATACCAGAATAGACATATAGGAAGCCTTCTTATTGAAAGGCTTCTAGAAGTAATCAAGAAACGTAGGATAGAACACTATGTTTTAGAGGTTATAGAAAATAATGATCCAGCAATAAAGCTCTATGAAAAATATGGATTTGTGATTAAGAGAAGATTGCGGTGCTATAGGAAGGATCTTGAAACAAGACAAAATAATACCATTGGCTACACGAAAACCGGAGACGCTTCCGTAATAGAGGGAATAGAAGAAGATACGTATATATCGTTTCGTCCTTCATGGCAAAACTCATTAAGGGCTTATAGAAATAATCAGGATAAGTACTATTTTGAAGGTTATGAAGATGAAGGAAGGCTTATAGGATATGGGATTATACACAAAGAAAGAGGCGATATCCTCCAAGTTGGAGTTGAGAAAGGTTATAGGGGAATTGGAATAGAAGAAATGATAATAAGTGATATTGCTCGTGCGGTAAAGAAAGAACGCGTGACATTATTGAATATAGAAGATAAAAGCAATTTACAAAAAGAGCTAGAGAATAATGGGTATGATAATTATGTGAATCAATATGAGATGTGGTATTCTAATCCATAAGAAAGTGCTTTTACCTAACACCTGCTTCAACCTGATTCGCACTTTGGCACAAGGCTTGCGGGTATGAATCTACACGAATGTGAGATGAGTAAATGAGAGCGCAAGCCTAGCGCCAACCTGCAGTAGCAGGGCGCGCTCACAGGTTAAGCCAATGTTAGGTTGACGCTTCGCGCAGAAGAGCAAGAATAGACAAACGAAGAGCAAGTTAACGATAGTTTTTCTGGATGGGGAGTGTACATCTTAGTATATGAAACGACATATTAGGAGGTATGCTATGTCACACGTATCGTTCAATCTTCAGCAAATTGGTAGAGTAGGAGTGGGTGAAAATCGGTTCGTACTGGAAATAGAGTCACCGTTTCGTCCGGCACTCGAAAAGTTGGATCAGTTTGGTCATGTTATTGTTTTGTGGTGGGCACACGAGCTCGATACGGAGTCTGATAGGAAAAGAATTGTGACCGAGATACCGTATGCAAAAAACATCAAAGCCGGTGTTTTCGCCTGCCGTGCCGAATACCGACCGAATCCGATTGGTGTGACGGTCTGTCAGATTCTTTCAGTAAACGTTAATGAAGGTATAATAGAAGTGCCGTATATAGACGCCTTCAACGATTCACCTATCCTGGATCTCAAGGCATATTTCCCAGTCTCTGATCGAGTACGGGATTTCAAAGTTCCTGAATGGGTTAAGGATTGGCCCGAATGGTATGAAGACGCCTATAAGCTGGAGAAACTATTTGCACAGATATTCACCGAATCGCAAGCGTAATCTCGATGATGAGGAATAAATGTCATATTATCTTGATTTCACAGTCCTCGGACTGGATTTTCTTAGGACCCGCCTTTTAGGCGAGGACCTCATACCAAGTCAATTACCCCTGAGAGAAGGATTGACAGAAAAACTAAGGACCTTGCGTACCGTTGGCATAAAAACGGTATCTGATCTAAACACAATACTCAAAAAAGAAACAAGCATGAAAACACTTTCTAAGGAAACCGGTATTCAGCTTGACTACCTTAAGCTCTTAGCCCGGGTCTTGCGGGGTTATACACCCAAATCAGTCATGCTCAGCGATTTTCCGAAGGTTGATACCAAAGTGACTAATACACTTATGGGACATGGAATCAGGGACAGTTATTCCCTTTGGACAGCCGCAGCTCATGTAAAGACTCGAACAAAGCTCGCAAAGGAGATGGCTCTTCCGCCGACAGAACTCTGTACCATTGTTTGTCTCTCTGATTTATGCCGTATTCAGTGGGTTAGCCCACTTTTTTCACGATTAATCTTTGACGCCGGCTACAAAACGGTACAGGATGTTGCAAGTGCTCATGCCGAAGATCTTGTGGTAGGAGTCTCGACAGTTAACAAGAAAGAAAATCTTTTTAAAGGAAAAATCGGTGCACGGGATATGGGACGGCTTGTATATATTGCTTCGATCTTACCGCATGAATTAGAGCTCTAATAGAATTTATGTTTACATAACTTAAAATGCAGCATATATTTCTTAGATGCTGAAAAAAAATGCCAAAAGTCGTAGCGAGTACGTTGCGCGAATGAATCGCGTCATCGCGTTTATCGATAAGCATTTAAATGAAGATTTAAATCTTGACACGCTTGCTGATCTGGCATTGTACAGCGTGCGGTATAAAAGCATTAGCATGAAAATTGCCTAAATGC
>JAJTBW010000096.1 GCA_021286705.1 Sphingobacteriia bacterium | reverse complement strand
TTTACTCGTCCCGTTCATCTCCCGTTCCCTTGATCTACCTATCTTCTCCTGTTCCTCTCCTGTTCTCCTCTTATGCCTCTCCCTATCCTCTCCCTATCCTCTCCCTATCCTCTCCCTATAAACTCTTGTAAGATTAGAACTATATAGGTAGAGAATATAGAGGGGATAATGAGAGGATAGGGAGAGGATATAGAGAGCGAATCGAGAGAGAATAGTCAGGATAAGCAGAATATTGAAATTTGACTTAAAGTCTCTCCATACAGCTATTGTTCTGAAACGTCTTAGCGACCCATAAGTCATTATTAATTATGCCTTTAAAAAAATTGAGGAAGATGTCAATGAAAAGTGGATAATGGTTTCGGGAAAAAGTGAATGGATTCAAAATTTGGAAAACGAGGCAACTTGAAATTCTAAGAAAGAATAGATTAAAACAAGGGTAGTTGGGAGAAGGAAAACAAAGACAAGTGTAAGGTAAGGCTTAATGGTTATTTGAATCAATCGTCTCATAAAATGTTTTTTAAGCCTCTTGTTTCAAGTTTGCTTAATTTTGTAAAAACAGGATTGTTTAATTTTAGCAATTTTTAAAATTAACAGACATATAAATTGAAGTTCTGTTTTAAATACTTGCCAACTCAATCAGAGCATTTCAGAACTCAATTTTTGTCCCTTTTTTGAACCTCTGCACCATCTGTTAAACATGAATTGATCCTTCTAAAAATCAAGATTCACATATTGCAAGACTGTCACCATTTCAAGTTACAATTATGCAACACAATGATTAATTATTCAGGAAAAATAAACACAATTAAAAAACACCATAATGAAAACTAAAGCACTCGCTCTCTTTAGCGCCCTAATTCTGCTATTAAGCCAACTTGCTTTTGCTCAAAAACCTGTTAATCAAAAAGACACTCTAAAGTACTCATTCGATACAATTGCTGCGGTAAAACACACTGCTGTCAAAAACCAGGCAGCTTCAGGTACTTGCTGGAGTTTTGCTGCTGTCGGGTTTATCGAAGCAGAACTCTTAAGAATGGGTGGTCCAAACCTTGACCTTAGTGAGATGTATTACGTAAGACTGGCCTATCCTGAGAAGGCTCTTAACTTCGTCAGATTGCATGGAAGTGCCAATTTTGGTCCTGGCGGACAGGCACATCAGGTTATCAACCTGGCAAAAACATATGGTTTTGTTACCGAGAAAGATTATCCCGGAAGAAATTATGGTGAAGAGAAACACCAGCATGGTGAGCTTGACGCAGTTCTAAAAGCTTTCGTGAAAGAGGTTTCTGAAAATCCCAACAGAAAACTCTCTGAGTCATGGCTAAAGGCTTTTAACAGCATCCTGGATGCTTATCTTGGAGCTATCCCAACCCAGATTGAAGGAAAAGACAAGAAAATGGTATCGCCAGTTGCTTTCATGGAGTCACTTAAGTTCAACCCTAATGATTATGTAGAAATCACCTCCTATAATCATATTCCTTTTTATAAGGCATCTTATCTTGCTATTCCTGACAACTATGATTTTGCATCTTATTATAACCTGCCCATTGACGAGTTAATGCAAGTGATAGATCATGCACTGAAAAGTGGCTATCCTGTTTGCTGGGATGGTGATGTAAGCGATAAAGGATTCTCTCATAATAATGCCTTAGCTATAGCTCCGGATGCCACACTTAATGACCTCACCGGTTCAGAGAAAGAAAAGTGGGAAAAACTTACCCCGAAGGAGAAATCTCAGGCAATGTATCAGTTTAAAACGCCTGTAAAAGAGAAGGAAGTAACACAAGCTGACCGTCAGAAGGCTTTTGATAACCTCACCTCAACCGACGACCATTTAATGCTTCTAACGGGTCTGTTAAAAGATCAAACCGGAACCCTGTTTTATATCACGAAAAACTCATGGGATACCAACAGCAACGAAAACGGTGGATTTTTAAACATGAGTAATGCCTATTTAAAGTTAAACACCGTTGCTATACTTATCCATAAAGATGCTCTTCCAAAAGAGATCAGGAAAAAACTAAACATTAACTAATGGTTGAGACAAGAGTAGAAGAGGACTTTCTAGGCCAGCAAGCCATTCCTTCTGATGCACTTTTTGGAATCCAGTCGATCAGGGCTAGTCAAAACTTCCCAGATCAAACAAGATTTAATATTGAATGGTATAAAGCTATGGGAGCCGTTAAATTGGCATGCTATCAGACATGTTATAAATATTACGAAGCTCTCAAGAGCAACCTCTCCCCTTCTGAAATTCCGTTCCGAATCATTGAAGAGGAGAAGTTGAAGGCAATGGAACAGGCTGCCATCGAAATAATGGATGGTAAGTGGTTTGAACATTTTATCGTACCGGCAACCCAAGGTGGAGCCGGTACGAGTATTAACATGAATGTTAATGAGATCATTGCTAACAGAGCTCTTTTAATATCAGGACAGCAACTTGGTGACTATAATTATATAGACCCGATTGAGCATGCCAATATCTATCAAAGTACAAATGATGTTGTGCCCACCGCTTTAAGAGTGGCTGCCATGCGGATGTTGCAAACCTTGGAGGGTGCTATTGACCATCTTAGAAAAAAAACGGAGGAGGCTGAGAAAACCTATCGAGATATTCCACGGCTTGCATTTACTCAGATGCAGGCAGCCGTTCCATCAACTTACGGACAGCTTTTCAGTGCTTACAACGATGCCCTTGCACGCGATTGGTGGCGGGTATCAAAGGCATTGGAACGTATAAAGGTGGTGAACCTTGGAGGCAGTGCCATAGGAACCGCTGCTGGTGTCCCGCAGTTCTTTGTGATGGAAGCGACGCCAACCTTACGACTTATCACCCAACTGCCGATTACGCGTGGCGAGAATCTTGCAGATGTTACACAAAACCAAGACTCATTAGTTGAGGTTCATGCAATTCTTAAAGCCCTTGCCGTAAATCTGGAGAAGATATCGTCTGATCTGCGCATACTGGCTAGCAACCTCAATGGTTCGTCTGAGGTGAAGATACCAGCCCGACAAGTTGGAAGCTCTATTATGCCGGCCAAAGTGAACCCGGTAATCGTAGAATATGTAATCTGTGAGGCTCATAAAGTCTATGCCAACGACCAACTAATCACCTCACTTTCTGCGTCAGGGTGCCTCGATCTGAATGCCTATATTCCATCAATCGGTGAGGCCCTGCTATCAAGTCTTCAATCTCTTACAAATAGCTGTCTCACACTTGCAGATAATCTGGTTGATGGTTTGGTAATCGACCAACAAAAAGCAGAATCACGACTATTTGAGAGTCCCGCAGTTACAACCGCTATTGCCGTATTTACAGGTTATCATCAGGCTGCCATCCTCGCAAAATATATGACAGAAAAGAGTTGCTCAGTATTTGAAGCCAACAGAGCTTTAAAAATTGTGACAGAAGAACAGCTTAATAAGATACTTGACCCTGCACGGCTTACTAAACTCGGCTTCAACATCTCTGATTTTAACAATCTCTAAAACGAAAAACAATGGCTCTTGGAAAAGAGAACAGACCTCATATAGGCATATTCGGAAAACGGAATAATGGTAAGAGCTCACTAATCAATGCACTAACGGGTCAGCAGACAGCTATAGTCTCAGATGTTGCAGGAACAACAACTGATCCGGTCAAAAAAAGCATCGAGATAAAAGGCTTAGGGCCAACCATATTAATTGATACTGCCGGCATTGACGATATAGGTGAACTTGGCAAAAAACGTATTGAAAAGACCATGGGCATCATTTCACAATGCGATCTTGCCATCTTTGTCTTTACTACTGAAGTCATCGATCAACAGGAGAGCGATATCATCAATGAGATGAGAGATCAAGAGATACCCATAATACCTGTATGTAATAAGTCTGATATCTTCTCCCCTACAGCCGGATTCATCCAAAGATTAGAGGCACTAACAGGAAACAGAGCCTTATTAATCAATTCTTTATCCGGATCTGGTATAGAGCAACTGACTGAATTAATAAAAGACACACTTCCTCCTGATATTGGTAAACCTACCACCTTGATAGGTGACCTCATCAATCAGGGCGATTCGGTTCTTCTGATCACACCCATTGACAATGAAGCGCCAGAAGGACGACTCATCCTCCCTCAGGTTCAGGTCATCAGAGATATCCTGGATAATGACGGCATAGCCCTGATATGCAAAGAGCGGGAAGCCGATGAATATTTAAGAAAGCTCTCACCTAAGCCGGCACTGGTAGTAACCGACAGTCAGGTGTTTTTAAAAGCCGATGCCATAGTGCCAAAAGAGATACCCCTCACCAGTTTCAGCATAGTACTTGCGCGTCAGAAAGGCGAGTTTGCAAACTATCTGGCAGGCACTCCGGTTATAAGTGAACTGAAAGATGGAGACAGGGTATTAATGCTTGAATCATGCACACATCAAGTCTCATGTGATGATATAGGAAGAGTTAAACTACCTCGTTGGATGAGCCAATTTACAGGGAAGAAACTTGAATTTGATGTTGTTTCGGGTCTGGACAAACTTTCGAGGCCAATTCATGACTATGCACTAATTGTTCAATGCGGAGGGTGCGTCATCACAGCAAGACAATTAAGTGGGCGATTAAGGCCTGCTATTAAAGCCGGGATCCCGGTTACCAACTATGGTATGGCCATTGCCTATATGCATGGAATCTTTACACGGGCTGTAGCTCCATTTACAAAAAAGACAACCTCGGGAAGTCATTATATTTAAACGAACCTTAATCCTAGATCTCTGATAGATTATATCACTGCGCAACTTTATCGATCGGGTTCCGTGACCTACAACCTAATAAGAACAAAAAATGACTGACAATTACAAACTAGGGAAGATTCTTTTCACCGAGTCAGAGAGGATGGATAAAACATGGATATTAATACCATTTATCACGTCAAACATTATCACAGTAACCGTAGGTCTTTTTTCAGTCATAAAGGCAAAAGAGATGACATGGATAGAGTTTTTCATCTTTTTTAGCTTGATCAATATTCCCCTGCTGGCACTGTTGATTTTCACAAAGTTTAAAGTAATAATTGGAACCTCAGGTATTGCCTTTCAGCTTCAACCCTTCCAGATCAAGAAGAAAACAATTACATGGAATGAAGTTTTAACAGCTAGTGTAGTAAAATACAATCCGATGAGAGATTATGGAGGTTGGGGATTAAAGCGGGGTAAGAAAGGGCTAGCCTATACGATATCCGGAAGTTATGGAGTCTATCTTGAGATGAAGGAGGGAAAGAACATAATGGTTGGTTTAAAAAATCATCAAGCAGCCAATGAGATAATAACCAAAATATTCGGTACAAATAGTGACCCAACAACAATAGTTAATCGTGAAAAACCGTTATAAAACCTGAACTTCTTACCTTTGTTAAAAATATTAACATCTATTCAGGCTATTCTCAAGCACGATGCAAAAAAGAGTTATTCCATACATCCTTAGCATTCTATTACTACTTTCCTCAACAAGTCTGTTTGCTCGTTTATCTGAGCCGGTATCATTACCAGATTCAGTAAAAACATGGAAATACACAGGATTAACATCACTCTCATTCAGTCAAAACTCGCTTTCTAACTGGGCTGAGGGGGGAGAGAACTCTCTTGCAGGAACAGCCTATCTAGTCTTGAATGCCGCTAAGAACACCAAGACATTACTAATTGAGCATCAACTGAATCTTGCCTATGGTATCATGCAATTAGAAGGGAAAAAACTCAGAAAAACAGATGATAAGATAGAGCTATTCTCCTCTTTTGGTATCAAATCGACTGGAAATTGGCAATACACATCGCAAATTAACTTCAAGACCCAATTCTCAGATGGATTTAAGTATCCTGATGATAGTACAGTCATCTCAACCTTTATGGCGCCAGGTTATCTCACCGCCTCAATAGGTATACAGTACAAAAAATGGGAGTATTTTACACTCTTTTTAAGTCCCGCCTCTGGTAAGTTCACCTTTGTTTTAGATCAAACTTTGGCTAATCAAGGAGCCTTTGGGGTGACCAAAGCTACCTATGATACGGCGGGAAATATTATTCAGGAAGGAAGAAATATTAAACCTGAATTTGGGATCAACATCAATGCCCGATTCAAGAAAGAGATTTTCAAGAACGTGAATGTAGATTCGAGGCTTCAGTTATATAATAACTATCTGGATGAGAACCAAAAGAACAGATGGAATATTGATGTCAACTTCGAGACGATGCTCAACTTCCAGATTAATAAGTTTCTGAGCTCAACCATTAGATTTCAAGTGATATATGATCATAACATTATGATTCCAAGGTATGAAGAGGAGAATAATGTTAAGATAAAAACCGGGGAGGGACCAGGAACTCAGTTCAAACAGAGTTTAGGAATTGGGCTGAGCTATAAGTTCTAGGATGGTTGATAGCATAGTTTCCGATAAGAGATAAAATATCTTCACCATGGAAGCTTAAATCCGAAAGATAAAAATTGTATAAAGCAAAAAGGCTGCACAACTAGTTGGCAGCCTTTTACTGTTTAAACCATGAGGTTAATTAACCATAATCTGAATGTTTCCTAAGGATTTGGAAACGACAACATTCAAGCTGGCAGAGTAAGCAAGGATAAACTTCACCAAATAACTTGAAGGTAGTCTGAGTTTCGGATAATGTACCGAAATGGAATCATTTAATTCATTATGTAAAAAAGGGATTTGATTGTAGCTATGATCCATAGGCTTTTACTTAGTTATTGTTCGGAATAACTAAATAACGGCCTCATTACCCGAATATTATTTTTATAGAAAAATAATTATGCAGAAAGCATGATATCATTCTTAGCGACCAGTTTTCTTAGGTTTATCAAAGCATATCTCATTCTACCCAGGGCGGTGTTAATGCTGACATCGGTGATTTCAGCAATTTCTTTGAAGCTTAAATCATCATAATGTCTCATCAACAATACCTCACGTTGTTCAGAGGGTAGGAAATCAATCAGTTTTCTAACATCAGTATGGATCTGATTTGTGATAAGCATCTGTTCGATAGAGGGATCACTCACCTCGAGATGTTCAAAGATATCACGATCATCTCCGGGGTCAATCACAGGCATTCTTTTCTGTCTGCGAAAATGGTCGATACAAAGATTGTGTGCAATACGGAGAGTCCATTGAAGGAATTTGCCTTCCTCTTTATAGGATCCCGATTTAATTGTTTTGATGACTTTAATAAAAGTATCCTGAAAGAAATCTTCAGCGAGATGCTGATCTTTCAATGCCATCATTAAATAGGCAAATAGTCGATCTCTATGACGATCGATCAACTCTGCTAAACTTGACTCATCACCTGAGGAGTAAAGATTGACCAGCTCCTGGTCAGTTAACACGGAGCGTTTCATAATATTTCCCTTTTTGTAAGAATGAACAAAGGGTAGAAAGTCAATCTATAGGCAGTAGGTTTTATGGATATGCAGCAAATATAATGAACTATTCAGCAAATACAATACATTTCCTAAAATTTTACAATTTTCCACCTATTTTTTTGATATAGCAGCACAATAACTTATCGTAACTTTGCCTTATAAACGCTCTAGAACTGTGCAAAACTTAGAAAAAAAGAGACTTCCCGATTCCATTCTGATTCAAGGTGCAAGACAACACAACTTAAAGAATATATCTGTCGAAATTCCTAGAAATAAATTTGTTGTAATAACCGGGCTATCAGGATCGGGTAAATCGTCATTGGCATTTGATACGCTCTATGCGGAGGGGCAAAGGAGATATGTAGAGAGTCTCAGCTCATATGCCCGACAGTTTTTTGGCAGAATGGTAAAACCGGAGGTTGATTTCATAAAAGGAATCGCACCGGCGATAGCCATTGAGCAGAAAGTAAACACCGTTAACTCAAGGTCAACAGTTGGCACCAGTAGTGAGGTATATGAATACCTTAAACTGTTATATGCAAGAATCGGGAAGACATACTCACCCATCTCTGGTGAGTTGGTAAAACGGGATACTGTTTCAGAGGTGGTTGACTTCATTAACAATTTCCCCAAGGCGACAAAAGTCTCGGTCTTAGCTCCTCTCCCCTCAAATGGCGAGCGTACCTTTGAAGAGAAGTTAACTATTTTACTTCAACAGGGGTTTACCCGTCTATCGATCAATGGAGAGATCGTCAGAATAGAGGATAAGCTAAAAGCTACCAATGAAAAGAGAACAGCCACAGACATTTTTATCCTGATTGATAGGATTGTCACAAATCAATCAGATGAAGAGATGGCGAGTCGTTTGGCTGACTCTGTTCAAACAGCCTTCTATGAAGGGGCTGGAGATTGTAAGATTGAGTGGCTTCAGGACAATGAATGGAAGATAAAAGAGTTTAATAATCGTTTTGAGGCTGATGGGATAATCTTTGAAGAGCCAACCGTTAACCTCTTTGCCTTCAACAATCCGTACGGAGCATGTAAGCGTTGTGAGGGATTTGGAACTATCATTGGAATCAGTGAGGATCTGGTTATTCCTGATAAGACCCGATCGATTTACGAAGAGGCGGTTGCATGCTGGAAGGGAGAAAAACTGAGTGAGTGGCAAGCTGACTTCATTATTGCGGCGTCAAAGAAAGGCTTCCATATTCATAAGCCTTATCATGAATTATCTGAGAAAGAGACCAACCTGCTTTGGAATGGTGATCATGAGGTAAATGGCATAAAGCAATTCTTCGAGATGGTTGAAGAAAACCTCTACAAGATTCAGTATCGGGTACTATTATCCAGATATAGAGGTAAAACAACCTGTCCTGATTGCAATGGAACCCGTTTAAGAGCCGATGCCGGTTATGTCAAGATTGATGGACATTCAATTCATCAGCTTGTAACCATGCCACTCGACAAACTACTTGACTTTTTCCAAAACATCACACTTTCTGACCATGATGAAAAAGTAGGAAGAAGACTTCTTACAGAGATACGCACCCGATTGAAGGTGATGAATGACGTTGGCCTTCACTATCTGAATCTAAACCGCTTAAGCAGTACGTTGAGCGGTGGAGAGTCTCAACGATTGAATCTTTCAACAGCCTTGGGGTCATCGTTAGTTGGATCAATGTATATTCTTGATGAGCCGTCGATAGGGTTACACCCTCGCGATACACTCAGGCTGATTACCGTTCTCAAACAACTAAGAGATCTCGGTAATTCCGTTATCGTTGTAGAGCATGATGAAGAGATTATCAGAACAGCTGATCATATCATCGATATCGGCCCGGAAGCAGGAAGTAACGGAGGAGAGTTGGTGTTTCAGGGATCGATTAGTGAATTGCTTAAATGCAATAATGGCTACACCGGGAGGTATCTTAGTGGAAAACTATCTATAGTCACACCGAAGTTTCGTAGGCCATGGAAAGAGTACATCCAGATATTGGGAGCCTCTGAACACAATTTAAAGAGCCTTGATGTGAAGTTCCCGCTACATAACTTAGTGGCAGTTACAGGAGTGAGTGGTTCAGGAAAGACCACCTTAGTTAAGCGTATTCTCTACCCTGCCCTTAAGAATATACTTGGTGGAAGCAGTGAGAAGCCCGGCAGACATAAGGCGATAACTGGAGACATTAAGAGAATTGAAGACATCGAAATGGTTGACCAGAATCCTATCGGAAGAAGTTCTCGATCAAACCCTGCGACCTATGTTGGAGTCTGGGATGAGGTACGAGCTCTTTATGCTGCGCAACCACTGGCGACTCAGCGGAACTACAAACCAGGGTTCTTCTCATTTAATGTTGAAGGAGGGCGCTGTGAGACCTGTGAAGGCGAAGGTGTGGTACATATTGAAATGCAATTCATGGCCGACCTGACGCTTACGTGTGAGAGTTGTAAAGGGAAGCGCTTTAAGGAGGAGACCCTGGATGTAAAATTTGAAGGGCTCAATGTTGGTCAACTATTAGATATGACCATTGATGAGGCGGTCACATTCTTCACAAAGCATGCAGCAACCAGTTCATCGTGTAAAAAGATTATTACAAGACTAAAGCCTCTACAAGATGTAGGGCTTGGGTATCTAAAGGTTGGACAACCAAGTAGCACCCTTTCCGGAGGAGAGGCACAACGTGTAAAACTTGCCTTCTTTCTTAGCAAAGGGCAAAGTGATAAAACGACCCTCTTCATCTTTGATGAGCCAACTACCGGGCTACATATTCATGACATTGCAAAACTGATGGCATCATTTAATGCCCTCATAGAAAAAGGACATTCAGTTATAGTTATAGAACATAACACAGAGATTATCAAATCGGCTGACTGGATTATCGACCTTGGGCCTGAAGGTGGCATGGAAGGTGGAAATATCGTTTTTGAGGGGAAACCAGAAGAGATCATCCACTGCGAGAAATCTTTTACGGGCAAGTTCCTCAAAGATGTACTTCAATTGAAGTAGCTCAAATAAGTGCTTCTGTTGAAATTGTAAAAAAACTGACAGGGAATTAGAGTTCGATTCTGCCATCTTTGAGTTTGATGACTCTGTCAGCCCTGGCAGCAAGTTGGTCATTATGCGTGACAATAATGAATGTCTGGTTAATCTCTTCACGCAATCTAAAGAAAAGATCGTGCAATTCAGAAGCTGCCTGACTATCTAAGTTTCCGGAAGGTTCATCAGCCAGAACCACTGCGGGCTTATTGATTAGAGCACGCGCTACAGCAACCCGTTGTTGCTCGCCACCAGACATTTCAGAGGGTTTATGAGATACTCTTGATTCCAGACCGAGTAACTTAAGCAGATGTATCCCTTCTGTTCTGACCTCTTGTTCCTTTCTACCAGCTATCAATCCGGGAATAATCACATTCTCGATAGCAGTAAACTCAGGTAAGAGGTGATGAAACTGAAACACAAACCCAATTTTACGGTTCCGAAGGGAGGAGAGGCCATTCTCAGAAAGCGAGATACAATCAGCGCCATCAATAATCAGACGGCCTGAGTCAGGTTTATCCAGGGTTCCTAAAATATGTAATAAGGTAGACTTTCCTGCACCAGAGGGACCGGTAATAGCTATTATCTCCCCTTTATTCACAACAAGACTCACCTCCTTGAGTACCTGAAGTACTCCATAACTTTTATTTACCGATTCGCAAGAGATAACCATCCTTAAGATTTTTTCAATTTATTTTTATTGAACCAGCGTCTTACACTCTGGTAATCTAAATAATACAAGAATTTAATGCTAGCATTCGTCAACTGAGGAGAGTCAATAACACGTTTTAGATTATAGAAATAATTTCTACCAGACTCACTCATTTCATCAGTTAAAGAACGTTTAAATGAGAAAGAAAGTTTTGAACCCGGGGCAAATTCCCAGCCAATATCAAGATCAAAATTAAGACTATTAAAGCTAAAATCTGCGTTATAGTCGGTATCATAAGCTTTTAAAGTTCCATCATCATTGAGTTTCCAGTACTTATAGTAGTCACCCTGTAACCAGTAGTGCCTTAGCCAGACCGTAGCTACCAATTTAGATGTAAAAGCATATACAAGACTAAGTGAGTTCTCAGATCCAGTGATATTTCTTGACCCAAAGATGATAAAATAACCAAGTTGGGCATCTTCTTTACCAACATAACCCTCTTCATCAGAAGTATATTGGTAACTTGCTGTAAAGTTAAGCTGAGCATGATTGCTTAGACGGATAACGGGGCCTAAAGAGAGTTCATAATTACGATAATTTCCTTCCCCTTTTGCATATGTAAGAGATCCATCAAAAGCTAAAGGATTTCTGTAATCGGAAGAAAAACCAAAGTAGATACTATAGTTGGTAGGTTGTAGATAATATCTGTCATCATCACGGGTCTCATAATAATCGTAAGTATTAAAAGGGTTCAACCTAAGAGTAGACCATAAAGTTAAATATCCATTTGTGGTAGTATTAGCAGAGATATTAATCGATTTCTCTTCTGCATCACCTCCCATTAATCTTTTAGTATAAGTTGCAACAACCTTAGTGTGAAAATCTCTAAGTTTCCAAAACGGTTCATAAACATTATAAGCAGCCGTTGCTGTTAGTGCTGAGTAGTTGGTCTTTAAGACTAAGCCAAGATCATTGGCATCATAGTGGTCATCTACGAGAACCTTTTGAAGAGACCATCTGAAAGCACCCCTTTTTTTTTCAATCTTCAGGTCATACCTAAATCCATTTTTAAAATTGCTGCTTTCAGGTTTAAACTCTTTATATTTCTGAGACATACTCCCATTTAGGGTTAGGCCATAAGTTACACTTCTATTATTCAGAGTCAGTCCGCCTGATAAGACATTACTGGAGAGGAACTTGGTATCACGATAAACATTAGTATTAATAAAATAGATGTTTGACTGATTTCCAAAATTTTGATCGAAAACCAGAACATTATAATTCGTTTTAGGGGATGTTAGTAAAGACATTGCGACCGAGTCAGGCGTGATAACCTCACCATAAGTCTCATCAACTATCGCATTTAAAAAGCCTAAGCCGGTACCGCCCCGAGTTCTACCTGATATTTTAACGGCATTTAGTAAATTCGTTTTAACCGGATTTGAAACAATTTCGACCCCAGGATGACTAGCTTCTTTAAGAAACTGGTAATACCCAACAGGTAACCCGCCAATACGTCTGGAATAGAACACATTTCCTTTTTTAAAGAGATCCATAGCCTCATTAAAGAAGGGTCGTTGCTCTTCATAAGCCGTCTCAAAAGCCGAGAGGTTTTTAATTTGATTATCAGACTTCACCTGACTAAAATCAGGGAGCAGAGTCACATCAAGCGTAAAACTTTCACTCAGTCCAACTTTTAGATCCGCACCACCACTGACCGTGTGGCTATAGTTACTCTTTCCCTCATTATTATATGGATAGTGCTCAATTGCCGTTGAAATATAGGGAGAAACTGAGAGTCTCAAGGGAGCATCAATATTTTCGACGCCAATAGCGTTTCCATAATAATCAATGACATTACTAACATCCTTGGGTATGAGAGCCCATTGAGATAGTTCTCTGTTTCTACGAATAGACCGTTCAAATTGCATGCGCCAGGTTTGTACATCCTTCTTAGGAAAACGTATTGCAGAGTATGGAATCTTAATCTCAACCGACCAGCCAAGGTCCCCCCTTGAGGTATTACTCTGCCAGACTGCATCAAAGGTCTCATCCGAAGTTTTAGAGTCAAGTTGAACATTAGCGGAGGTAACAGTAAATATATATGCTTCGTGACCATCGCCAATAGGGTCAAGCGAGACAGTAAAGTAATCGGTATTCATATACTCTGTATCACGAGCGCCTAATTGAGCCTTAATACTATCCGGATGCCTGTCATAGAGTACAGCACCGATGAAGAGAGCTTCGTCACTATACAAGACATAGACATCACTAACCTGACTTGCTGGTTTACCGTTATTGGGGACATATTGAGTGAAATCATGAATAGGAGATGCAATAAACCAGCAAGAATCAATAACCAATCCGTCAATTCTTGGAAATATCAAGGTTCTCTTAACTTGAAAATCAGGTCTATTCTGTGAGAAAATAGAAATAAGAAAAGAACAAAGAAGACCAAAGATGATTAGAACCCTTTTTCCCATTTCGCGATTGATTTTGATTGATCAAAGTTAATAAATAGACCACCAAAAAAAAACAGATTGATTGAAGGAGAAAAAGCAATCGGTCTAAACAAAGCGAAAAAATAATTGTTAAAGAAGCAAACAAAGTGAAACAGAAACTTTGTTCTGATCAGCAATTTATAACAATCGATAACTCCAATCACATGAACCTACACGAATTTCAAGGAAAATCTATTCTTCGCCAGTATGGGGTATCAACTCCCGAAGGTATAGTTGCGTTCAATCCGCAGGAGGCCATATCTGCAGCCAAGACACTCCAAGAGAAAACCGGGACAGATAAATGGGCGGTCAAGGCACAGATTCACGCCGGTGGCAGAGGAAAAGGCGGTGGTGTTAAAATTGCAAAGAGTTTGGCTGATGTTGAGCAATATGCAGGTGACATTATTGGAATGAATTTAGTGACACCCCAGACAAGTGCAAAAGGTAAGCTGGTAAAGAAAGTTCTGATCGAACAGAACATATTCTATCCGGGTGCAGAGCCAACCCTTGAATTCTACATGAGTATTCTGCTAAATCGTCAGAAGGGAAGAAACATGGTTGTCTATTCACAAAGAGGTGGAATGGACATCGAACAGGTAGCAGAAGAGAGTCCTGAAGCAATTTTCACTGAAGAGGTAGATCCACGCACCGGACTACTCCCCTATCAAGCTAGAAGGATAGCTTTCAATCTGGGGTTATCAGGTGATTCATTCAAAAACATGGTAAAATTCGCCATGTCACTCTATAAGGCTTATGAAGGAGCCGATGCCTCACTATTTGAGATAAACCCGGTGATAAAAGCCTCAGATGGAAGAATTTTTGCAGCAGATGCCAAGGTTAGTATTGACGGAAATGCACTTTTCAGACATCCTGATATAGTTGAGATGCGCGACTTGGATGAGGAAGATCCTACAGAGGTTGAAGCAGGGCAATATAAACTTAACTACGTTAAACTGGATGGTAATGTAGGATGTATGGTAAATGGAGCAGGACTTGCCATGGCAACAATGGATATGATTAAGATGTCAGGCGGAGCACCAGCCAACTTTCTTGATGTTGGAGGAACAGCCGATGCAAAGCGAGTTGAACAGGCATTTCGCATCATTATGAAAGATCCAAATGTAAAGGCAATTCTAGTTAACATTTTTGGAGGTATCGTAAGATGTGACAGGGTTGCACAGGGCATAGTTGATGCCTATAAAAACATCGGCTCTATTGAAATACCCATTATAGTAAGACTTCAGGGAACAAATGCCGAAGAAGGCAAACAATTAATAGATCAATCAGGGCTGCAAGTTCATTCAGCTATACTATTAAGCGAAGCAGCAGCACTGGTAAATCAAGTGTTGAAATAGTTAATGTCTATCCAACTCCCCAGCAAATCCCGATCAGGCATGATTAAATTGTTCGGATAAAAGAGTATCAAAGCACTCTACGAATGATAATTATAACTAATTTTGCCGTAGAAAGACACATTATCATTTTTAATAAATAATCTGGTGATGCTGGTCAGCATAAGGCCTCCGCATCACCTTTATTTTTCAACAACATGACTATTTCTAAAAACAAGGTGGTTTCCTTATCGTATGAACTTCGTGCTGATAATGCTGAAGGAGAAATGATTCAGACCACAGCCGATGGAGGTCCTTTGACTTTCATCTTCGGTTCAGGCATGTTACTGCCCGATTTTGAAGCCAACATTGAAGGAAAAGCCAAAGGTGATCTATTTAGCTTTGGGCTGACCGCAGAACAGGCATATGGAGAAAAAAATCCACAAGCCATAATTGACGTTGACATCGAAATCTTCAAAGAAAACGGTAAACTCAATGAGTCATTGGTCTCTTTAGGTAATACCATTCCTATGCAAGACCAAGAAGGTCACCGCCTAGATGGCCTCGTTTTAGAGATTACGGATAAGGCTGTTAAAATGGATTTCAACCATCCTTTAGCAGGACAGGCTCTACATTTCTCAGGTGAGATTCTTGAATTAAGAGATGCAACTGATGAAGAGTTAGCACATGGTCACGTTCACGGACCAGATGGTCATCATCACCACTAAAAAAAATAAGCCGGCAGTTTAATTGCCGGCTTTTTTTTTACTAACGCTATAGCACCGATAGAGGCATTTTAGAAT
>JAJTBW010000095.1 GCA_021286705.1 Sphingobacteriia bacterium | reverse complement strand
TCCTCTCCCTATAAACTCGTGTAAGATAGGAACTGTATAGGTAGAGGATATAGAGGGGATATAGAGGGGATGTTGAGGAGATGTTGAGATTAAAGATATAAGAGAGATTCTTTAAAGATGTTGATTATTTGAGAATTGAAACATGAGTATTTGTGGCTGGCAGGAGAGATTCAAAATTCAAGATTAGCTACTAACTGCTGGCAGGAAGGATTTGAATTCAACATTCAACATTGAGTGTCCTTGAACATTTAGATTTTATTTATCAGTGTGATATAAAACAAGGTCAATAAAAGTGTCGAAGTCAGGTGGGGATGGGTGTGGCAATAAAGGTTGGGATAATAAACCCAAAGTTTGAATCCTGGTTCGATAATAATTCGCTCTATGGTGAAGTCCTAAATGGTAGCTGTTCGGGAATCCGATTGTCGGAAGATGGGGACTTTGTAAATGGAGTTGAGGGGGAAATAGAACTAAAGTATTGAACTTTATAGGTTAAAGTGTAAGGATAATAGAGAAATAAGTGGTTAACTTTAGTCCGAAAAATGGCATATAGATGGTGATGTGAATTCTGGTTGGATAAAGATTAGCTATAATTTTTTTGTTTTTTTTATAAAAAAAGGTTGATTTTCCCCATTTGGTATATAATTTCTGTATATTTGACCCGCACACAAGCTTAAAAGTCTGTTCTAACCTACCAAGTGAAAGTCGTTTATCTTGATGTACATTGTTTTGTCTATACCAAACCTAATTGATTTTATTATGAAGAAGAGACGTTTATTACTATTGGTCTTTGCGTTTATTTCGCTTCTGTTGTTTATTAGTAGTTGTAAGAAAGATGAAAAAGAAGAGGAACCTCCTGTTGTAGTATCACCGCTTAAGGTTGAGATTGTCTCGCCGAAGGCTGATACCACAATACTAACTCTAACCAATGCTTCCTTTGTTTTAAATGTTACACCGGCTGAATTAAGAAATAAAGTCAGGACAACCGTTTATGTCGACGATAAGGAGGCATTAACCTTAAGCTTTGGTTATTTCAAATACTCTTTTAGTGCTACCAAATATGGAATCGGTACACATAAAGTGAAGTTTGTAATTAAAGATGAAGATGATTACACAGTTACCGCTGAAAGAAATGTTACGGTCTATAAAGAGATTATAACAATCAATTATGTAGACTCAGTCTACTTTAAAGATGGTGTTATACCCTCATACTGGGCTGTTACAAATGCCGTTGCAGCGAATCAGGGTTATATGGATGATCATTCACTGCAAATAAATTCAGCTGGGTCAATTGATATCCCAATTCCTGTCTCAGTGGAGGATAGGTACTTCAGTTTCGTAAAAAAGGGAGAAGGAACGGTCTCAGTAAAATCTGATTTATCTGCTCTTCCAATTGCTTATAAATCGGAAAACATGGGTGATGGATGGTACCGTCAGACCTACAAGATAATTCAAGGCACCTCCAGAATTTATATTGGTCTTTCATCAGAACAACTGTTGAAAATGGACAATTTTATCTTAAAACCATTAGGTCGCCCTTTGTTTGATGAGTTTAAGTGTCATGAAGTTTCATCCCCTGATCGATTTGCTGTCTTTTCGGCAAAAATTCTTAGTGTAAATGGGGGTGTGACAAAGTCAGGCTTTTGTTGGAGTAATACCAATAAGTTACCTACATATTGGGATAACCATGACGAACTTTTTGATACTCTGACTAACTATACTTTGAAGATAAAACCATTTCAAAAGGGTTTGACTGCCTATGTCAGAGCATTTTCTGTTAATGATGTAGGGGTATCATATAGTAATGTGATTACCATCGGACCTGTTGACCCTATTATGCCAAGTGTCTCCTGGCCTGAATTGGCATGGCCCATCGCTGACTCGGTGGTGTTAAAGAGTGGAATGATTGTGGATTCTTTTGGTCTTGCAGTCGTTGAGCGAGGCTTTTGTATGAAAATACAAGCTGAGCCCACCATTGATGATATTAGGGTTGTCAGTAAGGATAAAGGAGCCAGTTTTAATGGCTATAAAGGTGGTTTAGATGAGCATAAGATATATTATGTCAAAGCATATGCAATAACATCTGCTGGTGTTTCTTATAGTCAAAGAAGATCATTTTATTCTCTAGCGGTTGAATCACCTATACTTACCACTAGTGATGTTGGTCCGGTAACCAGAAGTACAGCCTACTGTAGTGGAACAGTCACAAATGATGGTTATGCTAGAATTCAAAAGCAAGGGGTTGTTTATAGTACCAATAGCTCACCCACGACCAACGATCAGGTTGTGTATACTTCTACTGCAAGTAATGCTATTCATGCAACACTAATAGGATTGCAGGCAAACACTAAGTATTATTACAGGACATTCGCAATAAATAAAAAGTATACGGGGTACGGCCCTGTAAAAGAGTTTACTACAGGAAGGTATGACCTCGGAGATCAGGCTGAAGGTGGTCGTGTTGTCTATCTTGATAATGGTGGCATGCATGGGTTAGCAATGGCTGATCAGGATGTTAGTCCAACCTATATCTGGTCTAACGACTCAACCGTATTGCTGGGTGTAACCGCTAACCCCTCAGGTTTAGAGAATACCCTGTTGATAATCTCAAAGACTCCGGGTGAGAATAATGCCGCTTTAGCCTGTTATAATTTTACCTCCAATGGCTACGATGATTGGTTTCTTCCCTCTTTTGAAGAGTTTAGACAGTCAATTGAGGGAGTTAAAATATCGGGTCTTACAAGCGGGGTCTATTGGACATCAACTGAACGATTGATTAATAAAGCACTCTCATTAAACGTCCAGGCTGCAACGGTGAAACTTGAATTTAAATCGAAGCTTAGACGAGTCAGACCTTTTAGGTCATTTTAATATGTTTTGAACCTGTGTTACCAATAATTATGACTAGTTCTCACCGGATTTAGTGTTTATTAAAAATAGTAGATCCGGTGGGGCAAGGTCAAAGGAGAATCTGATATGAAGAATTTAAGAGTTTTAGCTCTGGTTTTATCAGTAGTCATATGCAATTGCACCTCTCTTTGGGCTCAGATAGCAATGCATAGCTATAAAGTGTTTGGTGGCTCAAATGCTGATCAATACCCATCATTGTCGAAAACTAATGATGGTGGCTTTATAATTGCCTTTGAGACAGAGTCAAATGATTTTGATTGTTTGGGTAATCATGGCGAGACCGATAAAGTAGCCATCTTGAAATACTCGCTTCCTGAAGGTTTAAATCAGGCAAGGGTTATGTTGGTTGACCTTGAGGGTAAAGTGGTCTATACGGGGCTGGTTAGTGGCTCTGTTGGCACATTGCAGGTTGATGTCAGTAACCTCAAAGGAGGCGTCTACCAGTGTATTGTTGAGGGCGAAAATGCCAGAGGCAGATGTAAACTCGTGGTGATATAGATTGTCTGGAAGGAAAATCCTGTTTATATAAATTTCTTTATGTTAATTGTTTAATCAAACCTGTCTAAAAATGAAAAGAAAACTAACAAGATTCAGTGTTGCTGTTTTTATTTTAACAGCAATATTATGTGTCCCTGGGTTGGCTTATACACAGGCTGCAATCAAGTGGGCAAAGTATTATGGTGGAACAGGTAGAGAAAGGGATTTATCGTTAGGGCATTTAAAAGATGGTAGTACCATTATAGCTTGTGGCTCTCTTTCTGCGGATAATAATTTGATTACTAATCATGGATCATATGACATATACATTTCAAGAATATCCAAGGTTGGTGAAACCATTTGGGAGAGATCTTTTGGGGGAAAGTTTGGTGAGATGTTCGGGGATATAGTAGTTGACGACAATGATAATGTCTATTTTACATCCGGAGTAGAAAGCCCTGATGGAGATGTTATACCATGTTCTATTCCGGGCAGAAATTTTTGGTTAGTTAAGCTTGATTCCGATGGTAATATTATTTGGCAACGACAATTTGGAGGTCCGTATAACGACCAAGGAGTCTGGTTGACTATTAAAAACAATGGTAATGTTATTTGTGGTGGTAAGTGTGAGTTTTATAATACTCAAACAAATTCTAAATATTTTAAGTGGACTGTTGCGGAATATACATCGGAGGGATTGAAGATAGATTCAATTCAATTAGGAGATACTGATAATTCTTGTTACTGTTATTCTGTAGCTTCTGCGAAGGATGGGGGTTTTATAACTGCGACTCATATTCAGAATGATTCAAAAGTAATTGGTGATTTACAGTCCCGCCGATATGACTGTTTTATTCAAAAGTTTGATACGTTAAATAATTTGCAGTGGGAATCAATACTTGGAGGCTCAGGAGATGAGTTTAATTCGGCACGACCGATACAATTGGAAGATGGATATCTTTTTATGACTGAAGCTGGGTCATCAGATTTTGATTTATTAGGACAAAGTTGTAATGATGATATAGGTTTGCCTGGTGATACTTGGGTTTATAAGTTGGATTTTTCCGGGAAACTAGTTTGGGGGAAGTGTATTGAGCCATATTTTAATGCAAATCAAATGTATACTTATTTGTGTAGAGTTGTCCCTTTTAGAAAATCGTTGTTTCCAACTGAGGATGGAGGTTTTATGACATTTTCGATCACGTCAAATCCAAACTGTCCCCTGAATGTGGATTCTACGTTTTATCCCACAACTTTGTTAATGACAAAGCTTGATAGTTTAGGGTATATAGAGGATCAGCAATACATTGGATATTTCTTTGATTTATCCAGAATCGATGTTGTGAATGATGGCCAGGGAAGATGGTTTGTTGCAGGTACTTGCGTAGCGATGTCTAAAACTTGTGGAGACTTTGATTATGGCTTTGGTTATAACGGTGGTGATAGGGATCTATGGCTTATGGAACTGAATGAATGTAAGTATTATACTACTAGTCAACCAGTGGGTGTTAAACAGGTTTGTTCCAATTTGACCCCTACTAACCAATATTTAACTCACCCTTTTAAACAACCAGAAAAATTCATTTGGAGTCTTTTGCCGGAAATAGCTGGGACGATATCTGGAAATGATTCTATTGTTACTATCTCTTGGGCTGCAAATTTCACAGGAGAGGCTAAGTTGGTAGTTAACTTATCCACCGAATGCGGCATCTCTAAACCCAGTGATACGCTTAATATCATGGTGTATAGTAACTGTACCTCAATTGAAGATCTCGCCGGTGATAATGTAAAAGTCTATTTTCAACCTAATCCTGCCAGCAAAGTAGCCAGCTTGAAATACTCGCTTCCTGAAGGTTTAAATCAGGCAAGGGTTATGTTGGTTGACCTTGAGGGTAAAGTGGTCTATACGGGGCTGGTTAGTGGCTCTGTTGGCACATTGCAGGTTGATGTCAGTAACCTCAAAGGAGGCGTCTACCAGTGTATTGTTGAGGGCGAAAATGCCAGCGGCAGATGTCGCCTGGTAGTACTTTAATTGTGGAAAGTCAATTATTTCAAAATAGTGATGGATAAAGGATATCAGAAGAATGCTCATATAAAATCAATAGTGGCTTTATATGATGTCAATTAAAAGCTAACAAAGGATTGATAATAGTGACATCAGGTTTTTAGGTCTTAAGCGGGCATTCTCTGCTTTCTTGTTTTAAAAAATAGTCTGATATGAGAAAAGTAAAGATTTTGGTCATGGTTTTATCAATAGTAATGGGTTGTAACTCATCTCTATTGGCTCAGATTGCTATAAATAAGTATAAGGCATTGGGTGGTTCTAAAGATGATAATAATCCTTCAATGGTTAGAACCAATGATGGTGGATTTCTTATTGGATTTGTGTCAGAGTCGAAAGACATTGATTGTGTGGGTAACTACGGTAAAACCGATGTAGTCTTGATAAAACTTGATACCAATGGAGAGAAACAATGGAGCAAGTGTTATGGTGGCAGCAATTATGATGATTTCGGTGGTCTGGTTGCTGGTAAGGATGGGGCGTTTTATGTTGTCGGGAGTACGTCAAGTCGTAACGGAGATCTGCCCGCCTCTAATAAAGGCAAAACGGATCGATGGATATTTAAAGTTGATTCTGAAGGAAAGGTTTTATGGTCGAAGGTGTATGGCGGCAGCCTCACGGATTATGGAATATGGATTGACCAAAAATCTAATGGAAATCTGATTGCTGGTGGACAGTCATTCTCGGATGATCTAGATGTTGGAAAGAATTATGGCTATTTTGATTCATGGATCACTGAACTTACCAGTGATGGGGAACTGCTTCACTCTGTGGTCACAGGAACCTCAAATGACGAGCGTGATTTATGTGGACGGGTGACCAGCGATGATGGTTTTGTTGCGTGTGTTAGAGTTATTGATGCGTATGATACGGTTTTTGGTCCGGCTCCGGGTGATTACGACGTTTTGGTTCTAAAAGGAAATAGTCAGATGGAGGTTGAGTGGACTTCATTGCGAGGAGGTTACAATTTCGATGGTAATGTAGGTGATATTATTGAGTTACCCGATGGCTATCTTTTTGTTGGAGACACATGGTCGACTAATCATGACTTGCAAAATGCCGGATGTCTTGAGGGGGCTAATATGGAACAGGATGTCTGGGTTTGTAAACTCAACTCGTTGGGCGCTTTAAAATGGTCCAGATGCCTAGGTAGCGCAGAGCCTTCTGGAATGCTGTCACAACGCACTCAAAGTGCAAATCATGGGCGAAGTCTTTTTGCCACCGAAGATGGTGGTTACATGGTTTTCTCGGTTAGTTTTAAGGACTATTGCAGCTCTTACTATTATGACTATGGATATACGGTTCGTGTAACCAAACTCGATAGCTTAGGGTACATCATGTGGCAGCAAAATCTCGGTGAGTTTACGGCCTCCGTAATTGGAGATATCGTTTATCTGGGGAGTGGAAGATGGGCTATGGCTATTGAAAACTGGAGTGTGTCGGAAAATTGTGAGCCTGCTGGCACTGGCTTTGGTGGTTACGATGTTTGGTTTGTGGATATGAGAGAGTGTCAATATTATCAAACCTCAAAGCCCGAAGGTGATGAGCGGGTTTGTGTTAATCTTACCCCCACCACACAATATCTTACGCACCCCTATTGGGCAGCCGACAAGTACTCATGGACTGTTACCCCTCCTGAAGCCGGTACTGTAAAAGGAAATGATTCTATTGTAAATATAGAGTGGAGTAGCTCTTTTAATGGCGAGGCTAAGATTGCCGTTCACTTGGCAACCGAGTGTGGTGCCTCGAAGACCAGTGATACTCTATCCGTGATGATCTACAGTGACTGTACCTCAGTTGAAGATCTTAAAGAAGAAATTGTTACTGTTTACTTCCAACCTAATCCAACCCATGCAACTGCTAATCTTAAATATACACTACCTTCAGGACTTACTCATGCTGCCGTTACCCTGGTTGACTTAACCGGCAGAGTGGTATACAGGGGCGAATTAAATGATGCCAGTGGCTCCCTATTGATTGATGTTAGTGCACTTAGTAGCGGTATCTATCAATGTATTGTTAATGCTGAAAACACCAGAGGAAACTGTCGACTTCTGGTTCGTTAATATTATTATCCAAAACCTAATCTGTCAAGTTATGAATAAGAGTCGTTTACTTTTATTGCTTATTGTTCTTACATCCTTATTGTTAACCGTAGCCGGATGTAAGAAAGATGAGAAGGAAGAAGTTAATCCTAAAAATGACACTCCTCTGAAAGTTGAGATCGTATCCCCTTTGGCTGATACGACCATTCAGTTTTCTAATAGTGCATCATTTTTAATTAAGGTTACCCCAAAAGAACTCCAGTCAAAGGTTACCACAAATGTCTACGTAGATGGTAATTTTAGCTACGTGATGACCAACGGAAGCATGACGTATACATTTATTGGTGCGAAATATGGCGTGGGTGATCATAAAGTCAAATTTGTTGTTGAGGATCAAAATAAAAACAATGCATCAATTGAAAGAGTGGTTACTGTTTTTAAACCGATCTTTAATATCTTCTTTAATGATTCAGTCTATTTTAAAGATGGAATAATACCAGAGGACTGGAAATGTCTTAACTCAACAATAGAGACAAATGGGTATTTAGATGGTTATTCGTTAAAGTTAGATAAATCGGCTACGCTTCAATTGCCCTTAGCCTATAGTGAGAATGATTTATATCTAAGCTTCCTGACTAACGGAGGTTCTCAGTTTTCTTTGACTACGAATTTATCTGCTTTGCCTTTACCTGTTAAAAGTGAAGGGATGGGTGATGGATGGGTCAGAAGAACCTATATGATTGCCCGGGGAACGACTGTAGCATATCTTTCAAACAATGGTGACGCAATGCTTTTTGATAATTTTATTTATAAAGCTTTGGGGCGTCCCATGTTTGACCTCTTTAAGTGCGATACCTTAGCCTCCTTTGATCATTATACAATTTTATCGGCAAAAGTGTTAAGCGTTAACGGAGCTGTGACAAAATCAGGTTTCTGTTGGAGTAATACGGTTAAAACACCCACTTATTGGGACAATCGTATTGAGCTTACAGAAAATATGACAAGCTATTCTCAGAAAATCGAGCCTTTTAAACTGGGGCTTACTGCCTATGTTCGGGCTTATTCCGTGAATGATGTCGGAGTATCATATAGCAAGGTTATAGTATTGGGTCCTGTTGACTCGCGGCCTGCACTACTTCAATGGAAAGGGTATCCGTTAATTAGAGCTGATTCAATGTACTTTAGTAATGGCGTTGTGGTTGATTCTTTTGCTTCTGTGATTACGGAGCGTGGCTTCTGTTTAAGTAAGAACCCAGAGCCCACCATAAACGATATAAAGGGAAAGAGTAATGACCATGGAGTTTCTTTTAGTGTCGGAATCGGTGGCCTCGAAGAAGCTACATATTATTATGCAAGAGCCTATGCTATAAGTAATGGAGGAGTT
This sequence comes from Sphingobacteriia bacterium, assembly GCA_021286705.1. Taxonomy (GTDB): domain Bacteria; phylum Bacteroidota; class Bacteroidia; order Bacteroidales; family TTA-H9; genus JAJTBW01. The sequence goes on along the minus strand of JAJTBW010000095.1, from coordinate 6,860 downwards.
TCCTACAGCGATGAGAAGAGGGTATGTACGACTAGTATCTCGTATCCGATATTACTTACCACTCCTGTAGAGTGGGTAACTAAAACTACTGCATATTGTACTGGTCGGGTTTCAGGTGATGGTTTTTCTCCAATTTTAAAGCAAGGGATTGTATATAGTACAAGCCCAAATCCTACTCTGGATGATTATGTAGTATACACTTCAACCTCATCCGCTTCTATTTCGGCAAAACTTACAGGTCTACAAGGTAGTACTAAGTACTATTATCGTATGTTCGGAGTAAATAAGAAGTATACCGGTTATGGTGAAGAGATGGAATTCACAACAGGTCTGTACGATATTGGAGAACAGACGCAAGGGGGCTGGGTTGTCTATCTTGATAAGTATGGTCTGCATGGGTTCGTAATGGCTGAACAGGATATTAGTTCAACATTTATTTGGTCTAATGACTCAACACACTTCTTAACCACTGGAGGTAGCGCCTCTGGCAAAGCAAATACTGAGAGGATCGTCTTAAATACACCTGGCGAGAATAATGCTGCATGGGCCTGTTATAATTATTCAATTAACGGGTATGATGATTGGTTTCTTCCATCATCTGAGGAGCTTAAATTATCTGTGGCTGGTATGAGAATTTCAGGTTTGACTAGTGGTATTTATTGGACTTCAACCGAGCTTGTGGTTAACAAGGCTATGAGATATAATGTCCAATCAGCTATTCCGAAGTTAGATTTTAAATCCAAGCGTTTTCTTGTAAGACCTTTCAGGTCAATATAAATTGGTTTATAATTGAATATTCTAACAAATGAAATAACGTGCTCTCATTAGATTTCCCATATTTACAAGCCGTAAATCTGGTGAGGGTTTTAAAAATAACTCTGAAATGAAAAGTTTAAAAGTTATTGCCCTGATTATTCTGATATCATTATACGGTAGCATTTCCGTATGGGCACAGATGAAAATGCATAGTTATAAGCTATTTGGTGGAACAAGTCGTGAAGAGTCTCCTTCAATGGTTAAAACGATTGATGGCGGCTTTGTCATGGCCTTTTTGTCATACTCTTCGGATATTGATTGTGTTGGAAACCATGGGATGGAGGACATTGTTGTGGTTAAGGTAGATGCCAATGGGGAGAAGATGTGGAGCAGGAGTTATGGCGGAAGTATGGTTGACCTATTCCGCAATTTGGTCACTGATTCAAATGGTAATATCTATGTAGTTGGAGAGAGTAGCAGCTCTGATGGTGATGTGCCACCAGATAACAAGGGGGGGTATGATAGATGGATATTAAAACTTGATTCATCGGGGAATATTATCTGGTCGAAACTATATGGCGGAACAGGCTGGGATCATGGTAAATGGATTGGCCTTAAGTCTAACGGAAATATAGTAACTGGCGGAAAATCTGATTCAAATGATCTGGATGTTGGAGTAAACTATGGAATGGAGGATTCATGGACACTGGAGGTCAATAGCGAAGGAGAGATTGTCCATTCTGTTGTTACCGGAACTAGCGACTCTGATCTGGAGAGTTCGGGTATAGTAACTTCTGATGGCGGGTTTATTGCCACCATGCGCGCCAGTAAGGCCGATGGGACTTTTAATGGGACGGCACTGGGTTTTGAGGATTTGCACTTTGTGAAGGGAGATCAAAATCTGAATGTTGAATGGTATGCTATTCATGGAGGCAGCCAATATGAGAATTATGCCGGTGATATAATTGAGTTGCCTGATGGATTTCTGTTTGTGGCAGAGTCATCATCAACCGACTACGATCTTGCTGATGGGGGATGCTCTGATGCTGCTAATCTTGGCGGAGATATCTGGGTCTGTAAGATAAATCTTCAAGGTGAGTTGGTTTGGTCAAGATGCATCGCCATGGATCAACCCGCAGGTTTAGGAGGGGGGTATCAAATGGTTAATATGGGTAGAAGTCTCTTTACCACAGACGACGGAGGGTATCTGGTATTCTCGCAATCGTTTAGTGATGGCTGTTATCCTTGGTCTATCAATGGCCATGCTATCTTGGCAACCAAACTTGATAGTTTGGGCAATATCGTCTCGCAAAATCAGATTGGAAGATTTGATAATTATATTACAGCCTCCTTTGTCCCAATGGGGCCGGGGAGATGGATGGCAGCTGTCGAGAGTTTCGGCATCTCTAAGAATTGTGATGCCTTCGATGATGGCTATAATGAGAAGGATATCTGGTTTGTCGATTTTAGAGAGTGCAGCTATTATAAAACATCTAAACCGGAGGGAGACACTATGGTTTGTGTTAATCAGACCCCAAGCACCTATTTTACCACTCATCCAACCTGGAAGGCTGATTCGCTAATATGGACAATCATTCCTTCTGATGCAGGGGTAGTTGTTGGTAAAGATTCTACTGTCTCTGTCTTATGGAATACCTCTTTCAACGGCGATGCAAAGATAGTGGCTCAAATCAACTCTGAATGCGGCATCTCTCCATCAAGTGATACGCTTCGGGTCATGGTGAAAAGTATCTGCACCTCTATTGATAACCTCGTCGATGATGGCATAAAAGCCTATTTTCAGCCCAATCCTGCTCATGAGTTTGTTTCTTTAGTCTATGTGTTGCCCGTAAGTATAAACACGGCTATGGTCACGCTTTTCGATTTGACAGGCAAGGAGGTCTATCGCAAACAAATTGATGGGTCTAAAGGTGCGCTCTCAATTGACCTAAGTAACTTCAAGAAAGGAATCTATCAGTGTGTGGTTAGTGGGGGTAAGGGCAAAGGCTCTTGCAGACTGTTGGTACGCTAAGAGATTTAAGATTCAAGGATTCAAAGAGATGGCGGGTGGCAGTTGGCTACTGGTACAGATTGGACCGAGGGATTCAAGAATCAAGGATTCAAAGAGATGGCAGTTGGCTGCTGGCACAGATTGGGCCGAAGGATTCAAGATTCTATGGATATTTCTATTTATCTAATTCTACTTATTGGTTGTAATTGTATTATTCAAAGCATTAACACATGAATTACAAACGTTTACTCTTATTGTTGTTAACCTTCGTATCGGTATTAATGGTACAAACCGGATGTAAAAAGGATGATAAGGAAGAGAACACTCCAACGGCTTCTACGTTGAAGGTTGAGATACTCTTTCCTAAAGCCGATACGGTCATCCAAAACACAGGCAATGCCTCCTTCTTCATTAAAGTGACTCCTTCTGAGTTGCAGAATAAAGTCATTACTACAGTCTATGTTGATGATAACGTAGGTTATGTTCTGGCTGTAGGTGAACCCAATTACACTTTCAGCGGAATGAAATATGGGGTAGGTAATCATAAAGTCAGGTTTGAAGTGGAAGACCCCGATAAACGAAAATCCTCAATCGAGAGAGTCGTTTCGGTCTATAAGTATATTCCCGTCATCGACTATGTTGATTCAGTCGCCTTTGAAAAGGGTGAGACCCCGAAAGGATGGATCGTCTCGAAAGCGGAGATGTCGTCTGAGGGATACCTTGATGAGTTCTCTTTAAAGCTTAACAGCGGAGGTGACATCAAAATACCTCTCAAATATTACAACGAGGACTTCTACTTCAGCTTTGTGTGCAAAGGCACCGGTTCGGTTAATCTCACTACCGACCTGACCGCTTTACCAGTTATTCCCAAAAAAGAGGATCTGGGCGAAGGTTGGTTTAGAAATACCTTTTTGCTCTCTGAAGCCACCATGGAGGTAATCCTCAGCCAGACATCAGGCTCACTGTTGATCGATAATGTGATCATCCGGAAGCTTAGCTCTCCTTTATTCGATGAGGTAAAATGCGATACCGTAGCCCTATACGATCATTATGCCATCTTCTCAGCCAGAATAAATAGCATCACAGGCAAATCGGTGAGATCGGGTATCTGTTGGAGTAATATTCTTGTAAAACCAACTGTTAATGATAACCATTTGGAGTTAACCACCGGTTTATCAAACTTCTCCTTTAATATTAAACCCTTTAAGAAGGGATCAAAAGCTTTCGTCCGCCTCTATACCGTGAACGATGCCGGTATCTCTTATAGCAAGGCATTTGCAATAGGACCCGCTTTGGTCAGACCCGCTGATGTTGAATGGAACGGCAGTAACGATGTCTATGCTGATTCTGTTATCATGCAAAAGGCCAAGGTCACTGATGAGTATCTCTCTCCTGTCGTAGAACGGGGTTATTGCATGAGTATTCATGAGAACCCAACCATCAACGATCGTAGGGTTCGTATTACCAGTGCAACCGCAGCGTTCTACGGTGGAATAGGCCTCCTGGATGAGAATCAGACCTATTACGCCAGAGCATACGCAATCTCCAACGGAGGTGTTGGTTATAGTCAGGCCTATCAGATTACCACTACTGAAATTCAACCTCCGGAGGTCTATACCAGAAAAGCTATTAATATCCGACGCAGTACTGCTACATGTCAAGGGAATATCTTCTTTACAGGACAGGGTACTCTGCTTAGACGTGGTATTGTTTACAGTCTTAATAGCATGCCTGAACTTGGGGTTGACCCCGAAATATCATTAGCATCCCAGAAGAAGATCATCACCGCTGATCTTACAGGATTGCAGGCTAACACTACCTATTATTACAGAGCCTTCGCAGTCAATAAAAAATATACTTCCTTTGGTGAGGTCATGTCGTTTACCACCGGCAATTATGATCTGCTTGATCAAGCTGAGGGCGGACGAATAATCTATCTTGAAGAGGGCGGAAATCATGGGGTTGCCGTTGCAGAGCAGGATCTCGGTACACCGGTTATATGGGCACAAGATACCACCATGATTATCGGTTCTGTTAACAGCACCTCAGGAATAGAGAATACAGAGTTGATAGCCTCAAAGACAATAGGGGAGGATAATGCGGCCAACCGTTGTTATAACCTCGACCTGAATGGCTATAACGACTGGTTTCTGCCAAGCTTTGAAGAGTTCAAGATCTATTTGCCCGGGCTCACACTGTATGGTTTGACTACAGGTAATTATTGGTTGTCAACTGAACGGGCTGCCAACAAAGCTCTTATTATGAACCTTAGCAGCCTAACGGCCAAAAACGAGAGAAAATCGAAACTGAGGCAGGTTCGTCCTTTCAGGAAGTTCTAATTAGTCATCTGATTATTTTAATAACCTATTAGAGGAAAAGTCATGTATACAATCAAATATATTCCGGTATTACTAGTCATATTCTGGGCCTCTATTTCCACCTCACTGGCGCAGCTCAATATAAATAGTTACACATACTTCGGTGGCTCAGGCCTCGATGAGAATCCTTCTTTATCGCAGACCCCCGACGGGGGGTATCTTTTGGCTTTTGAATCGACATCGACTGATGAGGACTGTATTGGAAATCATGGGTCTCGTGATATTGTGATCATCAAGCTTGATGCTAATCGCAATCGGGTATGGAGCCGTTGTTATGGAGGCACTTACAATGAAAAGTTGGGCGATATCTTTATTGATGACCTGGGTCAGATCTATGTCTGTGGTACAACCGAAAGTATTGATGGCGATCTTCCCCCGGAAAGAAAAGGAAGTGCCGATCGTTGGGTCTTTAAACTTCATCCCGATGGCACCATTATATGGTCAAAGGTCTACGGAGGAAGTAATGTAGATTATGGCACATGGATCTCACAAAAACCCAATAATAAGTTTGTTGTTGGTGGCACAAGCCTCTCCCGTGATAAAGATGTGCCAAACAACTATGGTAAAGACGACTCTTGGGTCATTGAGATTGATGAGAATGGGAACTTGCTTCAGAGTCTCTCTTACGGATGCAGTGAGGCAGATCGTGATTTCGCAGGTATCGCAACACGTGATAATGGATTTCTTGCCGGCATCAGGGTGTTGACCGACGATGGTGCGGTTGTTGGCCCTGACCATGGATTGGAGGATCTGTGGTTTGTAAAGTGCGATGATGAGATGACCATTGAATGGCAGGCTGTGTTGGGAGGCTGGGACTCCGATGATAATATTGGAGATATGATTGAGGTAGCCGATGGGTATATCTTCATGGCAGAGACTGCTTCAGGTGATTTTACATTAGAGAATGCTCATTGTGTATCATCATATAATACTTCAAATGTCTTCATTTGTAAGATAAATCAGATGGGCATCAGCCAATGGGCCAGATGCATTACTTCTTCAATACCGTATCCTGATTTTTACACCTACTATGAGAAGTCAAATTTCGGCAAGAGCCTCTTCCCCAGTGATGATGGGGGCGTTATAGTCTTCTCTCAGAGTTATCAGGATAACTGTACGATTCAGACAGGTCTTTTCTATCCCCATTCTATTCTGGTTTCTAAACTAACCGCAACGGGTGGTTTACAATGGCAGGCGCAATTAGGAAGCTTCTCGCAGTTTACAGTAGCCTCTTATGAGAAGATTGCCGCTGGAGTCTGGCTGGGTGCGATACAGTCGGATGATTTTCAAAAAGGATGCGAAGAGGCTAATCAGGGCTTTGCCAACAATGATATCTGGCTTGCCGAATTCGTGGATTGCAACGACTATAAGGCCACTCTTCCTGAAGGAGATCAATATGTATGCATAAACACCAATAGTATAACCCAATATACAACTCAGGCGGCCATTAAGCCTAATCTTTTTTCCTGGAGTCTCTCTCCGTTTGATGCAGGTCTGGTTGGCAGCAATGACTCGACTACAACTATTGAATGGAGTCCCTCTTTTTCGGGTGAGGCTTATCTATCTGTCTCATTAGTGACCGAATGCGGGTACTCTCAACCCAGTGATTCACTCTTGATTAATGTACATCGGGATTGCACCGGGATTGATGATTTTCTGACAGAATCGGTAAAGGTTAGCTTTTACCCTAATCCTGCGAGTCAGAGTGCTATTTT
>JAJTBW010000094.1 GCA_021286705.1 Sphingobacteriia bacterium | reverse complement strand
ACATAAGAGAACATAAGAGAAGCATAAGAGAGATATAAGAGGGATATAAGAGGGGTGCTTGGGGGATGCTGGATATCAGAGAGTTGGAAACATGTCTTTTTGTTTAGATTCCGCTCAACCACCGGGTCGCTGCCTTCCCCGCTTCTCTCATGTCTCTCTCAATGCTCACAATAACCGACTGATCTCTAATGTCACTCCAAGAAAAGAGAGAATTCATAAAAAACAACGGGAGAGACCGATATCAATCCCTCCCGTTTGGCTATAAAAGAGAGTTAACTAGTGGATAACTTGGATCTTACGAGTAGAAGCTCCTTCGGGAGTAACTAGTTTAACGAAGTAAACTCCTTGAGGAAGGTTAGAGGAATTAAATGTATAAGAATGAACACCAGCAGCAACAGATTCATTGATAATAGTAGAGATCTTCTGTCCGGCAAGGTCATAAATATCAACAGTACAATTGGTAGTTCTTGAGGTGCTAAACTCAATTGTTGAAAAAGATTTAACTGGATTGGGATAGATATTAAGCGAACTTGCCGGAAGATTTACAATTCCTGTATAGTCAGGATTTGAGGCTCCGGGAGTTGGGGTGTTGAAGAAATACCAGATTGATCCGCCGTTTGGTGATCTACCCATAGAGATATCCGTGGTTTGAGCATCATAAGAGATGGTATCAACAACTGTTGTTTTATCGGGCATCCAAAGGCCAACATGTTCCCCATTGGCACTTAACTTGAAGTTGAAGTTAAGGACACTACCAGCAGCGTTTCCGTTAGCATAAAATAGGATGAAGCCGCCCGGTTGTACTGTAGTCAGAAGAGGAGAAGTTGTTGGAATTTGTTCTCTCTTATCAGGTTCATTAAGGTCATCTGACATCCAATAGCCACCTAGGTCGACAGCGGTACTACCCGCATTGTAGATCTCAATCCAATCAGGATAATCGCCTTCGGGGCCAGCAAAGCAGGTGTTATTACTAGCCAGAAACTCATTGATGTAAAGTTGAGCTTTTACAGGAGATGAAACTAGAAGAAATAGCAAAGAGAAGCCTAAAAGAAGTGCTTTTCTCATTGTTGTCATTTGAAAATTGTTGATGTAGAAATGCTTCATAGGTTTGAAATATTAGGTTTGAAATACTAAAGTTTGATTTTTATTCTGTCAATACGAACTATTCCCTGACGATTCATTACAATTCTAAAACGCTTAAAGTTAGTTCCAGTTGGCGAGATATAGTTTATCAAAAGGTTAAGATGATACACCCGGTGTCCCTTAACATAGTGCACCCCATTCCCGGTTGGAAACAGAAGATCCCGTTCAGGATCATCCATCATTCGAGTAAAAGAGGTTAGATTGAAACGCATGACATCCGTTATTCCAGCGAAATCCTTAGCTCTTTCACTCCTTCTCAACTTTTTAGAGTAGATATGAATTCTTTTTCTATAGCTGATTATCTTTTCATCTTTGGGTTCATAGTCTACATCAGTATTGATAGTTCTGCGTCTCGCAATTCTAATCTCTTCCGGAAGCTTATTAAACTCCGGGTAAGACATACTCTCTTTGATAAACCCCAATTCATAACCATCAGCGTTAGTTATCAAAGTTCTAAAATCATAGAAAAGCTTATTCAGTTGACCTGACATATAAACACGTGCAATCTCCTTGATTCGGTCTTTTGCCATATAACTCAGGACTAAAGCAATGAAGAATGGCATAGTGAAGTTGCCATATTTACTCTGAGACCAAAAGGCAATAGCAGTAGCAAAAACCATTGAAAATCCGGCAGCTAAAGAGAAGAGTAACTGTTCGGCTAACTGCCCGTCACGGCTTGTCTGAACATTTAAAAACAGTGTACTGCCAGCATATTTCTTAAGCATACTGATTCTGTGAAGAAACGCCTCGTTATCAGACTCAGAGTCAATAACAGCAATATAACCTTGCCCCGATCTATAATCCATCTCATTACGTGCAAACGAGTAGATTTTCTCGAGCAGTTCACTTTTAGCGGCCCCTAACTTCCCTGTTCTCTCCAAAAATTCTCCCATTCTAAGAAGTTTATACTCAGTGAAAAGACTTATATACTCATCGGTGAGCAGAAACCTATTAAAATCTTTTTTCTTAATTGTTGGCACCCTAAGCTTAGGAATGACTGAACGATAGGCTTCTAACGTTAACTTCGTCTCCTTTAAGATTGCCTCAAACAGGTGATATTGATCTTCTGTTGGTTTGATTTTCTTAGCAAGGTCAATACTATCCTGCATGGATTTAGCAAAAACAGAGGCAAATAATTTCAACCTCTGAATATACTTTACCCTATTCTCGGCATCGGGCGTGGAGCTAAATCTAAATGCGGCATTTTCGAGCTTTTTGATAGGGCTATTCTCACCAACAGTCATGTCACGCAGGAGACAGACAGGCGTAGTAAAACGGATTAAATTTTTTAGGTTATTAAAGAAAGACTCCTTGGGGAAAGTGACTTTATTAATCTCAAGCGATGCAGGAATAAACATCCACGAATTCACATTATACTCAGTAGTATTTACACCCTCCTCAGCCGGAAACTCAAGCTTAAGTTCAAAAGTAAACCTGTCATGTATCTTAATGGTGTCCTTAATCATCCCTGTTTGATAGCGTATTTTATTACAATGGTAGTAAATTACCTACTATATGAGAACTTATCCTGCTATAACCATATTCAACATTTATTGTTGAATCGATGTTAACACTTTTAGATCTACCTCAACTTAGTTTGTTTAATTCATTGATTTATAAAGTTTGTTTACTTAGAATCACCCCTACAATCAATTCACAAAACCAAAAGCACCCCGATAGATAATGTTGAAGACAATTTGAAATGTCGAACTTTACGTTGCAGTTAGTTCAGCCTGCTACACTTTGTTAGATTAAAATTAAGTTAATCTCAAAAGATGTAGAGATTTGATTGGGTATATCTGGATTATTTGATTGTAAAATCCTCCTCTGACCTGATCAAAACGAGAACACCTTACAAGGAATTGACTATATTTGAGTAAGATATAATAACACATAAGCACAGAAATGGCATTTTTCAGAAAAGAAGCCGACCGTTTGACGAAAGAAGTCGAGTCTATGCTAAGCATGTCAGAGCAATTATTATTAGCCTATAGAAATGGCGTTCAAGCATATCTGGAAGTTGATCGAGAGCGCTTTGAATCACAAGTATTACAAAACGATCAATTATACCAAAAGCTATCAGAGGTTAATCGTACTTTAATAAACGATTTATACCTAAGGCCAATGGCCTCTGAAGTTAATAGTCAAATAGCAGATCTAATTGGCCGTGTTTACTCACTCGGTCAATCTGCCCATGAGTGTCTGCAACTCTTCTATGCGGAATCACCAATGATACCGGAAGAACTTAAGAATAGCTTCATTAAAATCAATGAACTATCTTCACTAGCGGGCGATGCCTCTATCCCGGCTTCAAGAGCGTTCTTTTTGGACATACGAGCGGTGAAAGACAAACTAAACAAAATCAACTTCTACGTTTTAGACTGTGAACAACAATCTCTTAGATTGAAGTATAAAATCTTCCATGATTTTCCAGACCTAAAACTTAGCCAGAAGATTCATCTTCGATATTTTGCTCTGCATATCGAGAAAATAGCCAAATCATCTGGCGAGATTGCCTCTTTCCTAAATCTGATTTCGCTTAAACTCCTCGGCTGATGACATTGACCTCGATTTTAATAATGGCCTTGGCTTTCCTACAAGCATTTAATCTCGCTAGGGCCAACCAGAGACATCATTGTATCAATCCGAAACTCAATTTTCTTTTCTTAGGATTGGCCTATTTTTTGGGTCTCTTTTTTGCAAATTCTATTGATTGTCTTAATATTATTAAACTTAATGATGAGACAATTCCGGTCATCTTAATTACCGGATTACTATTCATGCTTGCCCTTCCTGGCTTAGGCTGGATTGAAACTGCTGTCTGGATTATCATTCTTGTTAGTAAGTCATCAACGCTCTGGTGGTTTATCGGTACATTATCTATTGGGGTTTTACCAGTCATTCTAAGGGTAGCACTTTTATATCAAGAGAGTAACATTTATCAACGATTTTTTATCCGGCAAAAAGGCTCACTCTTTACACGTGATTATTATCTGGGAGTTGGTGCTACTCTTTCTCGTTTTCTTATGGTTCTGATGGCTAGTACAGCCTTCTTCTATTCGCTAAGAGTCATCGAATTAACAACTTCTGAAACAGAAATCCCGTGGTATTATTTCAGTTGGACTATTCTGGTATTTATCGCTTTTGGATACCTAACCAAGAACCGATTCTATAAGGCTATCGATGAACCTATAACTGATTACCTCGATTCCATAATTACCCTACTGATCTTCCCGTTGAATATACTCACCGGCGTTCCGTCGGTCAGCTCACTTTTTTACAACAGATATACAATCTGGAACATCCAAAAGAAAAAAGACTCTAGAATTCAATCTGCCTTAAGAATAATAATCCCTGCCCTTCTTTCGCCTGCTCTGATAGTTTCGATCATTCTGTTTCAAGACAATCATAAATCGACTCTTCCAATTCATTCAGAATCCCTATTCTCAACCCAACCAACAGATTACGTTATTATCATTCTCTTATTCCTCTTATTTATAACCGGTCTATATTTCTTTCTATTCCACAGAAATAAGAGATCGCTGAGACAAGAATATATGAGACAACTCTCAGAACAAACGACCAATTATGAACAACGATTAGAGATTATATATCAACAGCTTAACGATCAAAAATTAGAACAAGGACGTCTTGAAGACGACATCCGTTTAAGAAATGATCAATTGATGAATATGGCTTTAGTGATAATTCTTAAGAATGACTTTATCAGTGAGATGCGTGAGAAGATTAAGTCTAGCAGACTAAAATCTGAAAGTTCACAAGTTAGAGAAGAGTTACAAAAAGTCATTATTATGCTTACAGAGGCTATTAGTATGGATAAAGAGCGCGAAAGCTTCTATCTAATGGTTGATGATGTTTTAAGAGACTTTTTTATCAGATTACAGCAGCGATTTCCTGATCTAACTCAGAATGAGCGACGATTGGTGGCATTTCTAAGACTTCGATTATCCTCAAAAGAGATTGCCTCTCTGCTTAATATTACCGCACGAAGTGTGGAAATGAATCGATACCGGTTAAGAAAAAAGCTTGGTATAGCCCCCTCTGAGTCAATAACAGAATATATCGCTTCACTGTAGCCGTCTCATGTAACCTCCTTTACGAACAATGAGCCTCGGCAACATCGGCATCAGATTAAGTCATCTCATATTATCATTTCAATTCAGCAAACTACTGATCCCTATTCTAAGATAAATCCTCCTTTGCTGAGGTGGATTTTGATTTCAGGTATTAATTGTCAACTCTTTAAGAATTGTATGTTGAGATGATAACATACACTTAACATCAGAAAAAGCCTATTTGTAGTATTCAAATTGAGGGAGAAAATTTGGTGGGTTGATCAGTTGTTGGTTGTTTTGTAGCATGACAAATTCAAGAGAAAATATAAATCATTAATTGAAGCGTTATGAAGAAAAGATTAACCAAGGTGCTTCTACTAACCGCCCTATTACTTTCTTTAGGCAGCACAGCCTACTCGCAGGAGGTTTTACGCGGGATAGTACAAGATGAAAATGGAAATCCTCAACAAAATGTGAAAGTTAGGTTAGTAAACGCAGCCACGCTAAGTGATCTAACTTTAAAAGATGGGAAGTTCACTATCATTATTCCCGAAGGAAGTTCACGAGAAGCCATCTTTGAATCAGGAGAATTTGCTGCTAAAAAAGTGACTCTTCCAGTTGGTAAAGAGAGTATTGTTGTCATCTTGGATCGAGAGAGTAAGATTAATGAATATGGCTCTTCAGTTGATATTACTACGGTAAATCCAGAGATGCAGGACGCAGTACTTCACTTTGAATCTGCAAATCAAGACTTTCAACTCTGGTTTGATAACAGAGTAATGGTTGATGGTGCGGCTTTTTTTGGCAGCGATGATGATAATATTGGAAACGGAGCCAAGATTCGTCGTGCTCGCTTTGCCCTTAAGACCAGAGTTTGGAGAAATTGGGGCGGTGAGTTAGATGTTGACTTCTCAAGCGATGAGTTATCAGTTAAAGACGCCTTTATACGTTATGGATGGGATAATGGAATTGTCAAGGTTGGTAACTTCAAGGAGCCTTTCAGTATGGAGGCAACGACCAGTTCAAGGTACCAGTCATTTATGGAGAGCCCAATGGTAACAGAGATGGCACCGGGTAGACATATTGGTTTTGGTGCCAGCTATTGGATAAACCACTTTCTCTTCCAGGCCGGGGTCTTCACAAATGTGATGAACAATGTACTTATTGAAGATCAAAATAAAAATGTTGGAACCGATGAGGGGTATTCATTAACCGGAAGAGTTGTTTGGATTCCACTTAATAAAGATAACAAGCTTATCCATTTAGGCGGTTCCGTATCCTACAGAACACCTACCGTGCCTGAGTATGGTGACCCGGTTCAAGCTTTCAGAATCAATATGAGAGCTGAGACCGATGTCAATCGTAAGAAATACATCGATACTGATTTCATTGAAAACTCGAAGTATGCTCTTATGGCTGGCGGAGAAATCGCCGCTCAGTATAAAAATATTAAACTTCAAGGAGAGTATATCATGCAGGATATCCATCGTAAAAACGATCTTCAAAAGGTCAATTTACAAGGTTGGTTTGCTGCTGCGACCTGGATGATCACCGGTGAGAACTATGTTTACAACTCCTCTGAGAGTGAATTCACCCGTATAGGGATGAAAAAGAATGGTAAAGGTGCCATTGAAGCAGCGTTACGCTATAGCTATATGGATGCCAACGATTTGGATGCTGGTGTAAAGGGAGGTGAAGCAGAAATCATCACAGCTGGCCTTAATTACTACGTAAATCCTAGTGTTAAGTTTATGCTTAACTACTCTTGGGTAAACCAAGACAGATATGCCAACGGAAGGGGTAAGTATACCACCGATCTACTGGCTTCAACAGGAAAAAGTGGCATCGACTTTAGTACTATTGCTTTAAGAGTTGAAATTGATTTTTAAGAATAACAACATGAAAAAATACTTGGCGTTACCGATCCTTGCCTTAGCTCTACTAGGATCATGTGTAAAGGATGAACTTCCCGAGCAACCAACTCCACCTGCTGAGAATCCATATAAAGGACTAGTTATTAATGAAATTATGTCCTCAAATAAAGTTAATCCTCTGTGGTTTCCTAATGGAACAGAGGGATATGATTGGATTGAGCTTTATAACTCAGGGACAAAAGCCATCGATTTAGGCGGTCTCTATGTCACTGATACAGAAAACGGAGTAGATACTAAATACCAAATACCAACTGGTCGTTCAATACCAGCAGGCGGCTATATGGTTCTTCTCTGCTCAGATGATGCCTCACTAACGGGTGAATATGTACACCTTGGAATGAAACTCAGTACTGATGAGGGAAAAGACAATAACATCTTTATCTATTCACCACAAGGGGTGTTAGTTACCACTAGCGCAGCTTTTGGTTACACTTCCGGAATAGGATCTGATGGTCACGGACTAGATTCAGAGAAATCATATGGACGTGCTCAGGATGGTGGTTCTGTATGGCAGGTTTTTGATATCCCAACGCCGGGAGCACCTAATAGTGACCTGAAACCAGGGAAATTAGTCATCAATGAGTTAATGGCAAGTAACGATGCATTTGTAACAGATGAGAACGGGGAATATGATGATTGGTTTGAAATCTATAATTCAGGCGATATTCCAGTTGATATTGGTGGATGGTATGTAACTGATGATCTTGCAACCCCCAATAAACATCAGATTCCTACAGGCCAAAGTGAGAAAACAACCGTTCAACCTCATAGCTGGATTGTAATTTATGCTGATGGACAACCCGATCAAGGACCCCTTCATGCAAATTTTAAACTAAGTGGGTCAGGAGAAGCTGTTGGACTTAGCCAGGATGGTGTTACTTTTATCGACCAAATTGCGTATGGTGAAGGCCAGACAATAGCAGCACCACCGACAGATGCATCTGCCGGAAGAGATATTGATGGGGGCGAACCTTGGGTTATCTTCCAGGTAGGAGCCTATCGTACACCAACTCCGGGAACCTCAAATAACGCTCCTAAGAAATAACTTATAATTGATTATTGAGGGTCAACACCATGCAGAAAAACAAGAAAAACGATAAACATTATCAGATGAAAACAAATGCAAAATCTGGGTTATTGCTTCTAATGGGGTTGATTTTTATAATTATAAGTTGTGATAAAAAAGAGAGCACATCAGACAAAAAAAGTCTTGTAAAGATTAAAGAAATACGACTGGATGTTGCAGAGCCTAGCGGCATGTCTATGGCTCTGCAATCCGGCTGTTTCTGGATTGCTGGTGATGCAACAGGGTTAATTCAATGTGTTGACACAATGGGTAATATACTCAACACAATCAATGTTGACCTTACAGGAATAGAAGGGATAGCATACAGAAATATCGACAACAGTCTTTATCTCCTTTTAGAAGAGGCTAGTCAAATTGTGAAGATAAGCCTTACCGGATCTGAAATACAGAGATGGGATATTGACCTTGGAGGTGGCGGTAACAAAGGCCCTGAAGGCATTGTCTGGGATTCTGTTAAGAGTACCTTCTGGTTAGTCAATGAGGGTGCACCGGGAGTATTAGCTCAATGGTCACCCGAAACAGGTGTTTCCAATATTCGCTCACTAAACTTCGCCACCGATTACTCAGACGTAACCACTGATCCTTCAGGAAATGGGTTGTGGATTGTAAGCGATGAGAGCGCTAGTGTTACCCATATCAACTATGCGGGAGAGATACTCGAAACCTATAAACATGAGCTAGATAAAGCTGAAGGTGTAGTTCTTAGCCCTGATGCTCACGAAGTATGGTTCGTTAGTGACTCTAAACGTAAACTTTATCAATTCAGGTTTAAAACAGGAGAATAAAGCATGGAACCAGTCAGTCTACCTCGCTTTGAGTACAGAATATTCGGTCTTTGTCAGGGTGCCTGGCTTAAGCTGTTAATGCAACACGGGTCTCTTATTCAAGAACGTGTTATGACTGATTATTACATATTGTCTACTGCAACCACCAAGCATAATATCAAAATCAGAAATGGTTTGATGGACATTAAAACACTTGAACAGTGTCACGATGGTTTAGAGCAGTGGAGTCCGTTTCTTGTGGGTCAATTCCCGCTTAAAGCAGGAATAATCAAGCAGATTGTCTTCCCTGCTCTCGGAATCGTTAGTCCTGGTTTTGATAAGGAGGAGTATAAACTGGAAGAGTTTGTTGAAGAAATCATCAAACCAGATCCAGATCTTGCTTTCGTTGAGACATTAAAGCATAGATTTGGCTTTGAGTTTGAAGGATGTATTAATGAATATGCGCAGGTAGTGGTCAATGGAGCATTGATAGAAACAGTAGCCTTTGAATCAGAGGATCCTGAAAAAGTAAAAAACATTATTCAGAAACTGGGACTCAGTACTGACATTGCCAATACCAATTACCCAAAAGCATTAAAAAAAATTATCGGTCGCGAGCCATTTGAATCCAACTGGATGCCGGGCAACGACTTTATGGCATTATTTTCAAATACAATTTAGGAGATGGCAAAAGAAGAATTAAAGATTGGAGAGATTTCGAAACCCAGATATGAGTTTCGCACATTCGGACAAAATTTTGATGAGGCTGCAAAGAGAATGGCTCGTTTCTCAGTTCCGGTTCCGGAAAAGGTCTGGGAACGTGAAAGTGAAGAGGTCTACATTGTCTCGAGAACAAATGATGTTAACAACACCAAGATCAGAGACGGTAAGATGGACATCAAGACTTTTATTGGATCTGTTGACTCGCTAGAACAGTGGAACCCGCTAATGAAAGGTGAATTTCCTATCTCCGTTAACACCCTTAAAAAGGAGGTTTTTCCTGCCTTTAAAGTTGAGATGCCCGAATTTCAAAAAGAGATTTATACACTAGAAGAATTCCTGAATCTCATCAGAAGTCACAAAGACCTTGCAGCGGTAAGAGTATTTAAGAGACGTTGGGGTTATATGGTTAATGATACCATCTGTGAGGTAGCAGAAGTCCTAATTAATGGTGCCAAGGTCATTACCCTTAGCTCTGAATCAACAGAAGTGGAGGATATCAAAAAGACCATTAGCGATTTAAAATTGGATGGCGTTGAAAATATCAATTACCTTCAAGCCATTAAGAGGGTCATTGGTATGACAGATAAAAAATTAGCAAACGAATAAATCTGGTATTATGGCACAAGAAATAGAACGCAAGTTTTTGGTTACAGGTGAATTCAAATCATTAGCCTCACGCCAAACCAGAATAGTACAAGGATATCTTAACTCAGTACCGGAAAGAACCGTGAGAGTTCGAATAAAAGGAGATAAAGGCTATCTGACCATTAAAGGCATTGGTAACGCCTCAGGCGCTAGTCGTTTTGAATGGGAGAAAGAGATTTCACTTCAGGAAGCAGAACAGCTACTGGCCATCTGCGAACAAGGTGTTATTGATAAAATCAGATACCTCGTACCATCAGGCCACCATACCTTTGAAGTAGATGAGTTTTTTGGAGAAAACGAAGGTCTGACGGTTGCAGAGGTGGAGCTTAATTCAGAAGATGAGGCTTTTGTTAAACCTACATTTATTGGAGAAGAAGTCACCGGCGACAGCAAATACTACAACTCCATGCTTATGAAAAATCCTTTTAAGAAGTGGTAATATAAAACAGTCATTGGGGGATAATGGTAATTATCCCCCATGCTTTTAACAGATTTATATGAAGGAGACTATTGACCTTTTAGATATGAGTCAGTATAGGGTAGAGAAACTCCCTAAAAGAAACCTGACAATTACAGAACAGTGGTTGGTTAAGATTGGTATTCCTCTCGCCATTCTTGTTTTTGTTTATCTATCCTGGTTTGCCGATCTCTCCTTCTTATGGAATTTTGAGCCCGGCGGGCTGGCTAAAGCTGCTGCGAAGCACTATAAGGAGCTTGGACATGCTAATTTCCTTGCAGCAAACAGATACCTCCTCGCTCTCTTTGCTATGGCATTAGTACTTTGGATTACAGAAGCTATTCCAAACTATCTTACATCTCTGATTCTAATCGTCTCCCTTGTTTTAACCGGGGTTCTTGATGAGGATTCGGCCTACGCTCAACTAGGCCATCCGGTAATGTGGCTAAACATAATGTCTTTTGTTCTAGCGAGTATGCTTGTCACCACCGGTGTAGCTAAAAGATTCGCACTGTGGTTTATCGTGAAATTTGGTAAGAATGCTTCTACGGTTTTTATCTCTTTTATTATCATCAACACTATCCTTTCCGCTTTTATTTCGGCAACAACGGCAAAGGCTGCTATTTTACTGCCTATCTTCATGGTTGTTGCAGCAATTTACGGAGCAAGACCTGGAACTGGAAGAAATAACTTTGGAAAGAATCTGGTACTTCAGAATCTATTCTGTATTAACATTGGTGCCAGTGGTTTTCTTACAGGTTCAGGAGCCAATCTACTCGGAGCCTCTCTTATAGCCGGAGCCATTGGAAGCCAGATTTTTTATTCTGAATGGCTAATCGCTGCATTCCCGGTTGCCATGGGCTTGATGTTCCTGGGCTGGTGGATCGGAAGTCGTATAATCTTCCCACTTTCGAAAGAAGAAAGGATTCCACATATCGAAGGTGGGATGGATAGGTTAAAAGATGAGCTCAAAAAACTAGGACCTATGTCAGGTCTGGAAATTCGTTCATTGATGCTATTTGGTATCATCTTACTTTTCTGGGCTACAGATAAATTTCACGGAATTTCGCCTACTGCCGTCTCCTTTGTTGGTGCTATAGTCGCATTGTTACCTCGAGTGGGTATTGTCAAATGGAATGATGTTGACATTCCATGGCACCTGTTGCTCTTCTCCGCCGGAGCCTACACCCTTGGAGAAGCATTTAAAGTAACTGATTTACCTTCAACTATGGTTGGTGCCCTTTTTAGCAACCTGGGACTAGGAGGTCATACCCATTTCTGGGTCTTCTATGTCATCCTTACAGCGGCTATGATCTTTTCTGCCTTACTCTTCCAAAGCAAGACCATGCGTGTAATGATTTTCGTACCCATTGCCATCGGCGTAGCTAATAATTACGGATTTAGTGTTTTAAGTCTTGCTCTCCCCGTTGCTCTGCTCGCAGAACATGTTTATGTACTCCCTTTTAACAGCAAACCAGCCGCACTGCTCTTCCTAACCGACCATTACAGCTTACCTGATACCTTTAAGTTTGGCTTCACCATGATGGTTATCGCTTGGATTTTAAACCTGTTTCTCGGTGAAACCTGGTTTAGATTCCTAGAGATTACCCCAAACGGAGTTTTTGGCCTCTGGTAACCTCTTTGATCACCTCAATCAACTTTAACTGCCAAGTATTCTAAGCTTATATTATTAGCAAAAACCGCCAGATAGGTTTCTGGATGGCCAAACCACCCTATTGATTGTTGAGCATGGTTATCCAAATCCTATAGTCATAATTACAATAGAAAGAACAACTACATTTTGAACTTTTCCGGTACCTTGCAGTTTGTTTACTAAAATAAAACTCGAGAGATGATAGCCATTCAAGACTACTACGCCGATCATTTTGCTGTTTGCTATGGATGTGGTCGATTAAACGACAAAGGACTTCATATTAAAACTTTTATGAATGATGCTGGTGAAACAGAGACCCGATATACCCCAGATGATAAGTTTAATACGATGGAAGGGTTTGTCTATGGTGGCTTGCTGGCATCGTTGGTTGATTGTCATGGCACAGGATCAGCCTCTCATGCAATTGCAAGAGATAAAGGGCTTAACATAGAGCCATACAATGCACCCCGTTGTGTCACTGCCTCATTGCATGTTAACTATCATAAACCGACCCCAATGGGAGTTGAACTGCGATTAAAAGGAGTCATTAAAGAGGTCAAAGGCAGAAAAGTAACAGTTGGTGTAGAGTTATGGGCAGGAGAGGTCATGTGTGTCTCGGGTGAAGTCATAGCCGTAGAGGTCTTAGAGGCTTTTACTCAAACGAAATAATATCAATCTACTATTAACGCATTCTACCCTTCTAGAGTTGATTCCGGATCAGCGTTAGACTCAATTCGAATAAAAGGTCTGCGCTCTAACTTCTCAGTGTTCCACAATGAACTTAATATCAGGCCTAATTCATTAAAAGAGTGGCCTTCACCGAGAGCATTTCTACACTCTGTCATACTTTGAACGTCCGGATTGTTTAAAAACCATTGAGAGGCTTTCTCATACTTCTCTTTATCAATCAGAGTTTCGATGGGAACTTCATTGCCGACATAATATCGAATATGTGAGTAGATAGTCGCCTCTTGTAGCCCCCTGAGCATTGAAATCTCCTTTATTGAAACACCATCACGTAATAACTCTAAAGTGATCTCACGAGTGTGCCGCTTATCTTTTTTTTCTAAAGGTTTTTTCTCAACTTTATTCTTGTTTCGATCTTTTGTATTGGCGTTTAAAAAGTCGACCTTACCGAGATCTATCTCCGAGAGAGCCTCAGCCCTAAGGTATTTCTCTAAGTCAAAACCCTCTTTAGAAGCAGCAAATCGAGAAATCATTAATCCGAGAGTTTTTTTAAAATCTGAGACTAATCTTAACACCTGCGTATTAAGCTCCTTCGACTTAACCTTAAAATCAAGGGTTGCCACTCTGTTATGAACATCTACAAGTAATTTCTGGCCGAACCACTCTGAGGCTTTTATGATTCTCTCCTCTAAAAGAACCCCGCCCCCGGGGTAATCTATCAAAATCGGAATAGATTCAATTTGTGAAATAAATCGATTTGAAACTGGTGCAATCTCTTTAAAAAGAATAGAATATATCTCACGTAACGCTATCGAGGTTTCAAAAGCGAAGGCTCCGGGATGCTCAGCCTCTTTGTGTACAAGTTTCTCCAATGACGAGATTAAAGGCTTAAACAAGAACATCTCTCTGATTTTCATTCGAAAGAAAGTTTCTCTCGATTTCTTGTAGCAGTCTAAATCGGGTAATAATTTATCTTGCTGTTCAATAAAATGGCCGACTACTCTATCCCGAATTACCCCTGAAGAGTATATCTTACTACTTAAAACCAGCCCCTCAAACGTACGACATCTACTCAATGCCACATAAACCTGACCATGGGCAAAGGCAGCTTGGGCATCCAAGATCACTTTATCAAATGTCAGTCCCTGACTTTTATGAATTGTTATTGCCCAAGCCAAACGTAAAGGGAAGTGGGTGAATGTTCCGATTACCTCCTCCTCGATCTCTTTCGTCTCTTCGTTAATAATATACTTAAGGTTGTTCCAAACAACCCGTTCAACTTCAATGAGATCATTCCCCTCGCACAAAACCTCTATAGACTCATCCTTAATAGATTTAACTTCCCCTATTTTACCATTAAAATAGCGCTTAAACTTGCCCGGATCATTTTTAATAAACATAACCTGAGCCCCAACTTTTACTTCAAGCTCCGTCTCAACAGGGTAGTTCACATCCGGAAATATTCCGGTAATCTCGGCAATAAACTTAATTGATTTGCCCTTTAATGCTTTCAGCTCTTTGGAGTTAATCTCATTGGCCTGCCTGTTATGTGTTGTAAGATGGATATAACCTTTCTGAAAAACATTTGCAATATCAGGGTTAAATCGACTATTTAAAGCAGTAAGTACTTCACCGGAGACATTCCCATCTCCAACACTTCGTAATAGACTAATAAAATAATCATCGCTTTGTCTATAATTCTTTTTTAGCCGAATGGTTATCAACCTACATTGATTAAAAACCAGGGCATCAAAGAAATATGGAGACTTATAATATCCTTTTAGGAGCTCCCACTCCTCTTCTCTAGCTACAGGCGATAGTTGTTGAAGATCTCCAATTAACAACAGTTGAACACCCCCAAATGGAAGGTTGGGCTCTCGAAAACGTCTTAAAGTTTGATCAACCGCATCAAGCAAATCGGCCCTAACCATACTTATTTCATCAATAATAAGAAGCTGCAGACTCTTAATAATATTGATCTTGTCTCTATTAAATCTAAAGTTCTTCTCTTGCCCCTTCTCATCAAAGCGGGTTGGCACCTGTGGTCCAAAGCCAATCTGAAAGAAAGAGTGAATAGTTACACCTGTTGCATTAATTGCAGCAACGCCTGTTGGTGCAACTACAATCATACGTTTCCCACTTCTCTGTCGAAGACTTCTAAGGAATGTTGTCTTCCCTGTACCCGCACTCCCCGTCAGAAATATGTTTTCACCTGTCTTCTCGACATAGTTAAAGGCCAATTCAAGTTCCGAATTGATTTCGGTTAATGGGTTTTCTTGGTTCATAAAAAACAGCTGAACTAGTTAATGTAATTCAGCTGTTACAAAAATAAGCAAACATGCCTTAATGTTTGTCGTTAGACCTTAACCAGAAAACGTAATTTACCCCTGACTTCAACACAGGGACACCCAAATGAAAGGCCAAAACGCTTTTTAAGATAATCCTTCTCTGCATCCCCGCCTCTTCGCTTCTTTGTCTTTGACTCCGCTAGGCAGCGACCCGGTGGTTGAGCGTAGCCTTCGACTTTGCTCAGGCAGCGACCCGGTGGTTGAGCGTAGTCGAAACCATTGTATCTGTACTTCATCTGTACTTCTCCTCCTGTTCTCCTCTTATGCCTCTCCCTATCCTCTCCCTATCCTCTCC
>JAJTBW010000296.1 GCA_021286705.1 Sphingobacteriia bacterium | reverse complement strand
TTTTGAAGGTACAACGGGATTCGCAAATGGACTGCATTTGCGGAACATTTGAAAATCTGGTGGGTAAATACAGATGAATAATTCATGGTACACAATTGATAAAAGTAACGTTTTTCAAATAGTGTACTACGAAATTTAGTTGCACTAAAGGAAAAACCCACAACAAGCAAATGAATTTTTGTGGGTTTTTAGCTTGATGCAAACAGATTAGACTATTTCATGTGTGCTATTAAAGTTTACAAGTCACTTTGAGCATTGAATCTTCCATAATAGCAAGTAAAGAGAAGCCCTCAAAAAATTGAAGGGCTTCTCAAAACTATGCCACCATCTCTAGATTCGAATTAGAGCCGTGGCTTAAGGACTTTTTTGGTGAACCTACTGCTCTTTCAATTGCTGGCATTAAGTCATTATTTTCTTCAATGCGCAACATTCTGATATCACGAACAGAAGGAGCAAACCAATCATATCGGGCAGTTAACTCTTGAACTGCTAAAACACAAGTAACAGCATCAACTTTGTCACCACCAAAATAGACTGATCCTTGTTGCCAATCAAAACCAAACTCATCAACTAAAACCTTTCGAATCTCCATATAGGCGTTGTTGTACGAATCATTTGGATATGTCTCACGAAGTGAAGACATTTCGAGGTCAAATGTAACAGCATACATAACTAATCTCCTAAAAAAATGAGACGTATCAACACCCATGTGGGAGAGATGGTCCCATGGGTAAATATTGTATGATAACGAAATCATCATACAACAAGATATGGGGATCCAGCAAAGAAACCAAAGGTTTGATTGTAGGATCCAAGGGGTAAAACAATACTTAATGCTTTAAGGCATTAAATACTTGTAAATAATGCTAGATTATGCTTCTAACATAACAATAGCAAGGCTTTTTAATGTCTCTATTCATTTGCATGAATTGTCCAGAGAAGAGACTGGCTGGACGGTGCTGGTTTTGACTGAACAAGCAAACAGTGAAAAATCAGTGAAATTTTACTACTATTTTGCATTTGTAGGTGCAAATTGACTTGCCCTGCTCGCTTTCAATGCTTCGTCTTTATCTTTGATTAATTTTTCGTAAAATTGACGTGTGTCATCGACTTGCTTTAATAGTCTTGATCGCTCATCTTTTGCGTATGCCTCATTATCAAATCGCAGTTTACGTTCTGCTGAAAGATCGTCAGAAAACTGCTTTCTGGCATCTATTAAATCATTTTTAAGATCGTTTAACTGCTTTTGAAGTTCAGTGTTATTGTTCTTAAGTTGCTCAATAATTACCCTTGCTTCGGTTTTGAAATCGTGAGCGACCTGTTCTGCCTTGGTGAGAGTCTCAATTACTTGATTGGTTTTTTCTTCAGCCACTGCCGCACGGTTTTCAAAAATTAAAGAAACGGCTTTGGCTTGGCTCAAATCATTGAAAAGAGTACTGATTTCATTGCCGAGACGTTCTTTTTCTTGGGTAAAATTTTGAGTTGCGAACTCCATGGCTCTGAACCAAAGCAGTGAGAGTTGTTGACCAAAAGTTGATTGTAAATCTTCTGGTACCCCATTCGCTTCAATCGTTACTTTGGCGGTGGTGCGAACCTTCTCCCAAAATTCTTTAACATCTTCCCCAATGTCTGACATGCTACCAAACTTGGTAAGTGAATATACTAAATTAATTGTTGGCTGAATACCGTAATCGAAAAACAAAGTTTTACACACGGCAATGGACACCTCCTTGCGTGGAGCTTTTGACTCTTCTCTAAGTAACTTGATGAAGTTGATGACTTCTTTTTCTTGTTCAAGTGTCAATCTGTATTTGCTTTTTGGCTCAACGATTTTATTCATATGATTGCTTTATGGTGATTAATGTCTTAATTATAGTGAATACAGAACAAATGTGTTGTCTTTATTGAATTAAATTTATTACGAATAACGTTAAATATCCAATCTTTTATTGACCTTTATTGTGATTACTGCCATAATCACAATAACGAGGCATTTTTGCTGATTTTAAAATCAATTTACCGTGAAACATTTTAAAATAATCTTGAGAAAATTGAATTTAATCTTTTAAATCAATTATTTAAAAACTTTCAATATGTGTTTGAATTTTCCGTGAAACATTTTGCCCCAGTAGAATTATGCAGTTTTGATATTGAAGAATCTAAAGTAAAACACAATGAATTTATTGTGAATTTAATTTTCAATGGGATTAAATACTGTACGATTATTACAAATTCATGGTCAGAATCCCTTTGGATATGCGAGTCATGGAGTGTTCTTGGAAACAGTTGGTTGAACGATGCTGTGAGTGAAAATTTATTGAGGAGAATAACATGGTACAAACAGAATTAGAAAACTTTGAAGTACAGTTGGTCCAAGGCAGTACAAAAAAAGCGATG
>JAJTBW010000093.1 GCA_021286705.1 Sphingobacteriia bacterium | reverse complement strand
ACCGGGTCGCTGCCTGAGCGAAGTCGAAGGCAAAGAGGCGGAGAAGTTTCAAGAACCGGTTGAGTTTTGTTATTTATAAACCGATTAGGTAACCTCCTTAAATGTTCAATTTGTGACAAAATTTTGTAGCTCAATTTCACCGTTAATTTGTTACCTTTAATCTGAATATGTTAGTAATCCCAATTTAGCCATTCCAGATTTAATTAACATCATTCTTTGTATTGTTTATTGACAACTAATGCCCTTTATAATGAAAAAGCGAGGTCTGTTTCTATTGCTTCTTGCACTTATTTTTGCTGCTGGTTGTCTCTCAACCCGAGATGCCTCTGTTAATGTCTCTTTTAAGGATCAAGACAAACCTTCAACTAGTCCCTTGATCTTTAACTTTTCTAAGTCTCTCTTCGAGCCTGACATTAAACCAATGGTCGATTCTCTTCCCCTTATTGAGTTTGAGCCAGAGATAAAGGGTCGGTTTGTTTGGTTGAGTGATAAGACTCTTGCTTTCTATCCTTTCAATCCACTGCAACCGGGAATTGAGTATAGAGCACAGCTTACATCCAGGTTAAAGCAGATTACCAAGAAGAATCTACCTGATGAGGTTCTCTTTTCGACTCCTCAGTTTAAAGCGGAGGTAAAACGTACTTATTGGTCGATTGTTGACGGTGAAACCAAGCTATTTGCCGAGATAAGGTTTAACTTTCCTGTTGACCCGGAAAGTATGGAGAGCCTTGTGAAAGTTTTGTCAGATGATAAAAGTATCAATGCTCGGTTTTTAGATAGAAAACAGTCTCAGGAGTTTACTCTTGAATTATCAGGCGCAAACCTCCCTCTTGAGGGTGGGACCATTGATCTGGTTTTGGAATCAGGTTTTTCTAGTTCTGTTGGTGGAACTAGTTTCAGGGAGGCTAATGTTGTACATGGGTCTGTAACACCTTCAAGTTCCTTCTCTATCGACCAGCAAGAGGTTGTTCTGGAAGGCAATAAGTGGATTGTAAGATTTCTAATGAATCAGACTCCTTCAGAGAATAATCCAAAAGAGTATATTAAGTCATATCCGGAGATGGATTTAAATTTTACTATCATCCCTGGTGGTTTGGAAATTACAGGACCCTTTGTACAAGGAGCTACGGCTGAGTTCCGTTTTGATGAGAACTACTGCAGCCAGTCAGGGGTAAAGTTTGGTGGAACTCAATGGAAGAGTTTGGTTTTTGCGACCACCGGTAGTTATATTGGTTTTACGGATCAGCAATCGCTTTATCTTGGCAGTAAAGGAAGAGCCTCTTTGGGCTTGATGGTTGATAAAGTTGATCAGGTTAAGGTTTCTGTTTTTAGGATATATGAGAATAACCTTTTACACTATTTACGGAATGGTCAACAGTATAATTACAACGAGTTTGAAGGTCATTGGGTAGATTTCTATGGCTGGATGGCCGATGAGGGTTATGGTGATAAAGTCTATGAAAAGGTTATGGATGTTGGGGCATTGCCCACTCATGGGGAGCAGCGTTTGTTACCTCTTGAAGTTGATGCTATTCTAAATAGCAAAGGCGATGGGGGCATGTATGTTATTACAGTCAGTTCAAATGAACAGCCCTGGATACGTGATACTCGTCTGGTTGCTCTTAGTGACATTGGTTTAATGGCTATCAGACAGGGTGCGGATCTTATGGTATGGTCATTTTCAATTCGAACTGCTGAGCCCAGAGGTGGGGTAAATGTGAAGGTAATTAGTCGCTCGAATCAGGTTTTATACTCTGGAAAAACCAATGATGATGGTTCTATTCTGTTTAAAGCAGAAGCAAATTCTTTGGGTACCAGTCCTTTTGTGATGATAACGGCGAAGCAAAATGAGGATTTTAATGCGATGTTGTTGGCTAACAGTATTGTTGAGACCTCCCGCTTTGATATGACGGGTCGCCCAGCTTTGATAGAGGCCTATGACGCATTTATTTATGGACCGAGAGATATTTATCGTCCGGGTGATTCCCTGTTTGCGGTAGGTTTAGTTAAAGATCGTAATGGTAAGATAGCGGCTAATCTGCCTGTCACCTTTAGATTATTGGGGCCATCTGGACAAGTTGTTTCGTCGCAGGTTGGTTCAACTGATAATCTGGGTACTTTCTCTTTTGCCTCCAGGGTGAATAAGAATCAACTCACTGGTAAGTACAGATTGGTTCTTCTCTCAGCTGATGATAGGGTTATTGGTCAACAAGGTCTATTGATAGAGGAGTTTGTTCCCGATAGAATGGAGTTGAAATTGAAATTGAATAAGACCTCATTCAATTCAGGCGACTCAGTGGTCTTAAATTTGACGGCAGCAACTCTGTTTGGAACCTCGGCTCCAAATCGTATGGTTGAATCGGAGTTGACATTATCACCTACACAGATCAACTCTAAAGAGTTTAAGGACTATACTTTTTCTATTTCAGACAAGCTCTCGAGAGTGGCAGTAACTCAGGTTGTACAGACAAAGACAAGCGGGGCTGGAGTGAGTCGTGTCTCTTATCGTTTACCTGATAACAGTGGAACGGGCTTATGGGGAGGTTCTGTGACTGCCACCGTATTTGATGAAAATAACAGACCAATGATAAGACAGCTGCCTTTGGTACTGTCAACTCAATCAGTCTATGCCGGTATTGGGATGGGGCAAAGCTGGGTAGCTACGGGAGTTGCCTATCCGGTTTATCTGGTTGCTGTTGATCAAAATGGGAAGTTTGTCCCCAATAGCAAGATTAAAGTTCAGGTTTATAGAAAAGAGTGGCAAACTGTTTTAGAGTCTGATGGGGGGACAAACAGGTATCGTTCTTTCTCCAAAGATCTACTAATTGATGATCGGATGGTGATTGTTGCAAAGCCGGGAACATCCTTCTCCTTTACACCTGGTGTTTCAGGAGAGTATATTGTCAGGGCATCGATTCCAGGCACTGAATCGGTTGTAGAGTATAGTATATATGCATGGGGTGAAGGAAGCTCTGTCGCCACCAGTTTTGGAGTAGATCGTGATGGTAAAATAGAGATAGAGTGTGATAAGCCCGAGTATAAGATTGGTGAAAAGGCTAAGCTATTATTTAGAACTCCATTTGATGGAATAATTAATATTGCCTATCTGGGGGTTAATGGTATACTGACACATACTCAAGTAAAAGCTGAGAACAGATCGGCATCGGTTTCGTTGAATCTCAGTAAGACAGGTGTTCCAAATGTTTGGGTCTCTGCTACTCTGATTAGGCCAATGGATGATAGTCAGATACCTTTGACAGTGGCTCACGGTATTGTGAACCTTAAGGTCGTAAATCCTGAGAATAATCAGAAGGTGGAGATTATTGCAAATGAAAAGAGTGGCTCTTCAACTACACAGGAGGTTACGGTAAAGGCAAAAGGCGGCTCTGTGGTGACATTGGCGGTGGTAGATGAAGGAATACTGCAATTGACAAGCTATAAGACACCTGACCCTTATGGTTGGTTCTACGGGTCATTTGCTTTTAGTGCTGAATGGTGGGATATCTATAAATATCTTTATCCTGAGTTAGCTCCCGATTTCTCCTCATCAGGTGGTGATATGGCCATGGCTCGGAGGGTAAATCCTTTTAAGAATTCGCAACAGGCTCCTCTCTCGTGGTGGAGTGGAACCAGAAAGGTTCCTTCAAGTGGAGTATTAAAGTTCAGAGTTCCAATTCCGGCTTTCTCTGGTAAGGTTAGGATGATGGCGGTTGCAACTAATGAAAATAGTTGTGCTTCAGCGGAGAGGTGGATGACAATTGCCGATCCGGTGGTTATATCAGTTGGTGTGCCGGCATTTCTTGCACCGAATGATAGCTTAGGATTCCCTGTGACACTAACAAATACCACATCAGGCGCTTTGGTAATTAATCCCGTCATTAAGAGCACCGGACCTGTTAGATTAAAATATGTGGGCTCTCAATCTACACTTAGATCGGGAGAGGAGAAGCAGATAAATCTAGCACTTGTTGCCAGTCCTGCGATTGGGGAGGCATCTGTTACGGTGAGTGTAAATGTTGGTGGAAAGAATTATTCGATAACACAAAATCTCTCTGTTAGGCCTGTGACAGGACCTTTTAGAGAAGCCGAATCGGGAACTATTGATGCCGGGAAAAGTGTTATGGTTAAATCAAAGGGGGACTGGATAAAAGGATCATCAGAAGCTAATATATGGTTGTCAACCAATCCTGCAGGGCAATATTGGGCCTATTATGGAGATCTCCTGAGATACCCTCATGGTTGCACTGAACAGGTTATTTCGGTGGCTTTTCCTCGGTTATATTACGGCTTAAAAGGGGATGGGTCAAAAGAGGGACGAACCATGGTGGTCATTAAAGAGGCCTTGAACGTGATACAGGCTAATCAGGTTCAAGATGGAGGATTGGCTTACTGGCCTGATGGTAATCAGAGTGACCTATGGTTAAGCGTCTATGGCCTGCACTTTATGGTTGATGCAAGAAACCATGGCTTTGATCTAAATAAAGAGGTTTACGATAAATTATTACGCTTTGTAAAGAGCCGAATCGCAGGGCATCCAAAGTCAATTTACTCATTTATAACTCCTAATGGCAATCTTTTATCAGGAAAATATACCAGCCGAGAGATTCCTTATGGAATGTTTGTACTCTCCTTACTTGGTGAGCCCTCAATCCCAGATCTTAACTATTACAAAGATGAGAGAAGTTCACTTACACCTGAGGGGCGGGTTGTGTTGGCTGCAGCAGCTCTACTAGCAGGAGATAAGGATGGCTATAACTATCTGTTGCCCTATAGACAGACTTTGCCAGAAGTGATAAAGACTACCGGTGGGAGTCTTAATTCAGATGTCTCTAGTGCTGCTTTATCCCTAATAGCAATGGCCAAAGCAAACCCATCTGATGGTTTGACAGTTACTTTAGCTGATCTGCTAAAAAAGAGGCTTGGTAAAGAAAACTATCTATCAACTCAGGAGAGAGCATTTTCATTAATAGCGTTAGGTAGTCTTTCGGCAACTAATAAAGATGCGAAGGTTATGGCAACCGTTTCATTGGTAGATGGTAGCACAGTAAAGTATTCTGAAGGCGACTTTACCCAGAACTTTAAAAAGGAGATCACTCCATTTAAGATCACTACATCAGGCACAGGGCGTCTTTATTACTCGTATGATATCTCAGGTGCATCGGCAGTTGAACGTCCTGCAGAGAACCGTTTTATTGCTGTATCAAGGCAGATTCTCGATAGGTGGGGAGCTCCAGTAAATCAGGGTCGCTTAAGAAAGGGTGATCTTGTTGTAGTACAAGTGTCAATAATGGCTACACTTAACACTACCATTTCGAATATTGCGTTGACAGAGCTGTTGCCTGCATGTTTCGAGGTTGAGAATCCTCGTTTGCAACCTAGTCGCGATTATGGCTGGATGAAATCTCCTTCAGAGGTTGATTATATGGATTTAAGGCACGATAGAATAACCTGGTATACTACGGCAACGCCGGTGGTTAAGACCTATTACTATCTGGCCAGAGTGACTGCCTCAGGGAATTTCTCAGGTGGTTCAACTTATGCTGAAGCCATGTATGATGGTCAGTATTTTTCCAATCAGCCTTTTAACAGAATAAGGGTAGAATAGACTACTAAAAGATAAGTAAGGTGCTCTTTGCTTTAAAACAGGTTTTACTTGTTTTATTGAGAAAGGGCACCTTTTTTCTTTTGAGACTCTTTCATGATTTTGTTGTAAATGTCAACGACCTGAGGTATAACAAACGATTCTCCATCGTTTTTGATAATATAGGAGGCCAGGCTTATTTTTTTCTCCTCAGCCCATTGTTTTGATATCCTACTTTTAATTTCTGCCTCAGTAAGATGATCTCTTTTTAAAACACGTTCAATTCTTAATGTTTCAGGAGCTGTAACCACAATGGTAGAGTCACAGGTTGTATCTATTCCTGCCTCAAATAGAATAGCACTTTCTTTAATAATAAAGGGACTGTCAATTCTCTCCTCCGTCCATCTTTTAAAGTCAGCTTGCACCAGCGGATGGATGATGGCGTTGAGTTGTTCGAGAAGGTCATTGTTAATAAAGACTTTTGCAGCAATCTTGGACCTAATAGGTTTCTTGTTTGAATCGAGAATCTCCTCTCCAAGTAGAGAAACAAGTTGCGGGATTGTTGTGGAGTCATTAAGTATTCTATGGCCAGCTTGGTCAGAGTTATAGACCTCAATACCGAGTATCTTAAAAATAGTGGCGATAGTAGTTTTTCCACTGCCTATGTTTCCTGTCAGTCCAATGATGAGCATAATTTAAGGATAGGTCGTTAAATGAATGAAGGGGTATGATAGACCCTAGTCTGTAGTTTTGACTATAAACTATGCCAAAGTTACTTTAAAATAAGAACCTCTACAGTGGGTGGTTCTGTCCGAAGCAACTTAACGTAAGAAGGTATCTGGGAAATTATCGGTTTAACGATGCCAGAAGTTGCATTTGCTGATTGGCAATCGACTACCACTTTAAACAGAGAAGGGTCAAGCTTTTTGTAGTTTGAGAAGGCAACAAGGCAGTGAAGGGTAATACTTTCAGGAAAGACTTTAATTCTACAGCTGTCATTTGCACTTGTAACTTTGACAGAGACAGCCGACTCAGTAAATTTATCTATAGGGATTAAGACCTTAAAGTTGGAGGTACTGAAGTCAAGAGGAGCACGTTTTAGTGTTTTAGAAACAGAAGTACTGATTTGTTGAGTGGAAGTTATCTCTCCGATATCCATAGGCTGAGAATAGACAGCGTGGATAGTGTCCATAATTGAGGGGGGCCCTGAAACAAGAATAGAAGGTGGGGAGATATGAATTGAATCCACTATTCCATAGGGTGCTGTTACGGTATAACGAATTAAAGGGATAACAGGTAGCCGTTTAACTACCATTTTATCGAACTCGAAAAAGAGGGTGTCAGGAGAGATATGAATTAAACCCTCATTAAGGTTTATTTCCCGAGCAATAATCTCACGAAGATTATTTGTGAGTAAGTATGCTTTTACCCGCTTTCCGGGGTTTCGAAGATATCTAAGCTGAGATAGTGATATACTTACAGTGTCTCTGTTTCCGAATAATCCACCAAGTAATTGAAATCCTTTTGCTTTTACTCTAAAAGTAATAGCGGTATCAGAAGTGCCTGATATAACCTGACCTTTAGGTAACCCTGAATATTTTACAGGAAAGCTGACAGGTATAACGTAATCATGAGAAAGGTGAATGACAAGCCAGACGAATGCAGAGAAGAGTAAACAGATAATAAAAACCGAAAGTCTTCTGCGAAACTGGATATCCCTGAATCGGGAATCTTTTGGAAGCCAGTTTTGTAAAAAGACTTTCGGCATATAGTTTAAAGGGTTGAAAGGTGAGAATCCTCTTATTTCTTTTCGATCCCTATTGATGAACCTGATGCAATTGCACTCTTCTCGATCTTCAGACGGTTTTGTCCTTCAACTTCAATAATTGCTGTGGTATCATCAATTTCTAGAATTTTACCATGAATGCCACCAATAGTGACAATCTTATCTCCCTTTTTAAGGGCTTCACGGAATTTTTTCTCCTCCTTACTTTTTTTCACCTGTGGGCGAATAAAGAAGAAGTAGAAAACCACAATAATTAAAACTAATGGGAGGAATGACATTAATCCACTACCTGAACCTGCAGGTGCGGCTTGAAGTAAAATGCTTGAAAAATTCATATTTGTGTTAATTAACGATTTCGATTTATAATTCCATTACAGTTGCCTTGATTCTTAAAACTACCGTGTTGGGTGTGGCATTGGTAACAACTGTGACGCTTTTGTTTTGTACACCTTTTCTTCCTTCACTATTGAAGCTAACATCTATTGTGCCAGTCTGACCAGGTGCAATAGGGGCAGTTGAATATTTTGGAGCAGTACATCCACAACTTGCGGTTACACGACTGAGTATTAAATCACTCTTGCCTGTGTTTTTAAACTTAAATGTATAAGAGACTTTTTCTCCTGCAGTTATCTTACCAAAATCGTGCTCTTCTATATCAAATTTGATTACAGGTGAATCACCATCAACTTCACCTGAGGCTGTGGCAGGGTTGTTTACTACATCTCCTGCTAACCTTGATCTTTCATTTTTACAACCGCTAAAAGACAATACTACTATTGCCAGTGATAGAAGAAAAACAACTTTTTTCATAATTCTTAAACCCATTTTTGTTTTGCCATTTGAAGAGGACTGGATTAAAACCAATATCTGTTAATGATAGTGGTCAGAAAATAATCATCGACTGCAAATGTAATTATGTTCCTAGTTCAAACAAGATTGATTGCACAAAGTTAGGATAAATTAGAAAATGACATTGAGATACTCGATTCAGTTTTATCCTCTAAGGGTGTATGATCATTGAGAGTTTTTTTGTTAACATGTTTTCTCTCATAAACCTTAGTTTACTGAGATTACAAAACAGTACCTTTGTTCAGGAATACAATTTAAATACAGTTAAGGTTTTCTTTACTTAAAATTCACCCATAAAGGAAGTGACATTGCAACGAATCTATCTTATAGGTTTTATGGGAAGTGGCAAAAGCTTTGTCGGGAGGCGGCTTTCTAAAGCTCTAGGAGTCACCTTTGTTGATCTTGATCGTCTTTTAGAGCAGACCTATCACCTTTCAATTAATGATTTCTTTACCCGATATGGTGAAAATGCCTTTAGACAAGCCGAAAAATCAGTGCTACATTCTTCTCAGTATCTATCTTCGGGTATTATTTCTACGGGAGGGGGAACCCCATGTTATTTCGATAATATTAGTTGGATGAAGGAAAATGGCTATACTGTTTACCTTAAGATGAGTGCAGGAGCACTGTGCCATCGGCTGATGGAATCAAAAAAACCTAGGCCTTTATTACGGGATGTTAATGGCTGTGATCTTTTACCTTTTATTGAAGCTAAATTAAAGGATAGGGAGGCTTACTATTCTCAAGCGGATTTAATCTACCCGGGAGAAAACTTATCGATCACTGAATTTTCTGCTAAACTCAAAGAGGTTTTAAATTCTGATTAGCATCGGTGGTATCTTACTGGCAATATAAAAAGAAGCCTTAACAATCAACTGTTAAGGCTTCTTTTGATTACTATTGAATCATACAGGTTAAAACCTCCTAGGGTCTCTTTAACAGCAGAACAACATTTTCAACATGATGCGTATGAGGGAACATATCAACTGGTTGAACTGCTTCGATGGTGTACTTTTCATTCATTAAGGCCAGATCTCGAGCCTGTGTAGCCGGATTACAACTTACATAGACAATTTTATCAGGGCCTAAATCAAGAATTTTCTCCACTACAGAGGCGTGCATCCCAGCTCTTGGGGGATCTGTTATTATGACATCGGGTTTCCCATATTTAGCCACAAACTCGTCATTAAAGACTTTAGCCATATCGCCAGCAACAAAATCGGTATTTTCAATAGCGTTTAGTCGGCTGTTTAGTTTAGCATCGTCGACTGCACTTTCAACGTATTCAATGCCTGTGACCTTTTTAGCATCTTTTGCAACAAAGTTTGCAATGGTTCCAGTTCCAGTATAGAGGTCATATACATTCTCAACACCTGTCAATCCGGCAAAGTCCCTTGCAATCTTGTATAGAACATAGGCTTGATCGGAATTGGTTTGATAGAAAGATACCGGACCAACCTGATATTTTAGTGTTTCCATTTGTTCGATTATAAATGGCTTTCCTTTAAATAGTGAGGCAGGAAGGTCGTTATAGACGTCATTTTTCTTGGTGTTAATGATCGTCATGGCTGATGTTATTTCCGGGAATTGTTCTGTCAGAGCAGTCATGATGTTATGGATACTTTCATGATTCTCTTCTCCAAAAATCACAATTACCATTATATCACCTGTATTGGCAGTTCGTATGACAACATTACGTAATAATCCAGACCAGTCTTTTACATTCCAATATGTGTAACCTTGCTCTTTTGCATAGGCATTAAACCAGTTTCTGATCTTGTTGGATGGATCCGGTTGAAGATAACAATGGTCGATACTCAGAATTCTGTCGTGCATGCCTGGAAGATGGAAGCCTAAACCATTCAGATTACGGCTGCTTCTATCAATTTCACCTTCACTTTCTACCATCCAACGACGGTTAGAAAAGGTAAACTCTAACTTATTTCTGTAATAAAATTCATTGGATGATCCTAAGATTGGTCTTATCACCGGAAATTGTAGGTGACCAATTCTACTAAAAGCATCAGCGACCTGTTTTTGTTTAAAGGTCAATTGGGTTTTATATGACATATGCTGCCAACGACACCCCCCGCAAAGTCCGAAATGCGTACACTTAGGTTCTATTCTGTATTCAGAAGGCTTATGGATATTGACAATCCTGGCTTCCATGTAACTACTTCTTTTTCGGAAAACCTGAACATCAACAACGTCACCGGGTGCAGCATAGGGGATAAAAACTACTCTATTGTCATAGCGTGCAACGGCATTACCTTCGGCACCTGCATCAATAACGGTCAACTGTTCAATCAGAGGAAGATCCTTACGCGATCTGGACATATTTCTTTAAGTTGAATTTTTTGCAAAGGTACCCAGAAGAATTCAATAAACAGAATTAGTACTCTTTAATAATAAAGATGGTCGAATAGCGTTCATGAATACGAAAGAGCCACAACATTTTTGATGTGGTAAAAAGAGTAACTTTACACCTGCTAATGATCTCAAAAACTATTATAGTGAGAAAATTTTCAACGCTGTTAACTATTGCCCTGCTAATCAGTGGCCTTTCAAATGTATCTAGAGCGCAAAGCGGAGGAGATGCTTCATTTGCTTTTCTTAATTTACCCGCATCAGCCAGAATAGCTGCTATGGGTGGTAACTCACTCGCTATTAATGATAATGACCTCTCTTTGGCTTTAAATAATCCCTCTCTGATTTCAAATTGGGTTCATAACGACATAAGTCTCAGCTTTGTCGACTATTACAATTCAATTAATTATGGTTTTGCTCAATATGGCAGATCATTTGAGAAGCTGGGGAGTTTCGTCGGATCGGTACAATATATCAATTATGGAACTTTTCAGGGAACGACCTCTGAAGGATTACTCACTAATGAGTTTTCTGCTGGCGATTTAGCTTTGAATATTGGTTGGGGACGTTCATTGGATAGTAACTTCTCAATAGGAGCTAATATAAAATATATCCAATCCTCATATGGTGATTATAATGCTTCTGCACTTGCTGTTGATGTATCGGGCTCTTATCATCTTCCTAAAAATGGATTTACTGCTTCAATTATGGTAAGAAACATCGGTTTGGTGTTGGATAAGTATAATAGTGCTTCTGATGAAAAGCTACCATTTGATATTCAAATAGGGATGTCAAAGACTCTTGCTCATCTTCCTCTGACTTTCTCTGTACTGTTTACTAATTTACAGAAATGGGATCTAACCTATGAGAGTCCATATAATATTGAAACAGACCCTTTCACCGGTGAGACAAGAGAGGTTGGCAATATGGGAGGCTTTGGCGATAAATTAATGCGTCATGTTGTTTTAGGTGCCGAGCTCCGTCCTTTTAAGGCTTTCGCTGTAAGGGTGGGTTATAATTACCTCCGTAGACAAGAGTTGAAGATTAACGATAACACTAAGACCGTAGGTTTCTCGTGGGGTTTCTCTATCACAACTTATGGTTTTTCTTTCAGCTATGCTCGCTCTGCATACCATCTGGCTGGTTCACCAAACTTTATTACCCTCTCTACCAATCTAGATAAAGTGTTTGGTCGAAACTAATCGTTACAATGATCATTAATATTGATTCCGGAAGTGGATTTTGTTTTGGGGTAATTAAGGCAATTGAAAAGGCCGAAGAGGAGCTTTCGCATTGCAATGAGCTAAATTGTTTAGGTGATATTGTTCATAATACCGAAGAGGTGAGTCGTCTATCATCTCTTGGCCTGAATGTTATTGACCACCAACAGATGGAGGAACATTCCAATAAACCACTTCTAATCAGAGCACATGGAGAACCTCCGGATACCTATATCCGTGCAGAGGAACTCAACATTAGAGTCATTGATGCGACATGCCCAGTCGTTCTTAAGCTTCAACAAAGGGTTAAAACCGGCTGGCTGGAGATGAAGCAGAAAGAGGGGCAGGTTGTAATATTTGGGAAACAGGGGCATGCCGAAGTAGTTGGTCTGGCTGGCCAAACCGATAATCAGGCTATTATTGTCTCATCTCTTGATCAATTAGATCAGATTGACCCTACAAAACCATTAAGACTCTTTAGCCAAACCACTATGGGTCTTGACGATTTCTCGGAATTACGTGAACAGATAAAATCACTACTAGAGAAAAATGGCCAGGAAGATTTTAAGGCTTATGATACCATCTGTCGTCAGGTGTCAAATCGTAGAGATGAACTAACCGAGTTTGCCTTAAAAAATGATGTGGTGATTTTTGTTTCAGGAAAGAAGAGTTCTAATGGTAAGGTACTGTTTGACCACTGTAAAAGTGTTAATCCTCATACCTTTTTTGTCTCAAGCGCTAAGGAAATTAATCCCGATTGGTTTAAGAATGTCTCGTCTGTTGGTATTTGTGGAGCTACCAGTACTCCGCGTTGGCTAATGGAGAATATCGCCACTCAAATTCGTATCTTTGAGGAAAACTGCTCCTAATGTTTCTAAACCATATAGCTCTCTCAAATTTTAAGAACTGTAAAGAGGCCTCATTGACCCTAAGCCCCAAGATTAACTGTTTCACCGGGCGTAATGGTGCAGGGAAGACGAATCTATTAGATGCTATTTACTATCTCTCTTTTTGTAAAAGCTACTTTGTTCAGAGTGATTTATTAAACATTTACTATGGCGAGGATTATTTTGCCATCAATGGCCAATACACTCTTGATGATGGCAAGGTAGATAAAATTCAATGTATTCAGAAACGGGATCATCCAAAGAAGTTCTCTTTAAATAAAAAAGAGTATGATCGTCTGGCCGACCATATAGGGTTGTTCCCTCTTGTCATAGTCTCTCCTTCTGATGCTGACCTGATAAATGATGGTAGTGAAATAAGGAGAAAGTACATTGATAGTGTTATTTCACAGTTCGATAAAACTTACCTTTTCCATTTAATTAACTACAATAAAGGGATTGCACAGCGCAATGCTCAACTTAAACAGTTTGCTGAGACCCATTTTTTTGATGATTCAATGCTTGCTTTATGGGATGAGAGGCTTGTCGAACCTGCTAGTTATATATACGAAAAGCGTAAGGCATTTCTTTCCGAATTTGCTGAAGTATTTCAATATTTCTATGAATGGATTAGTGAAAGCAGAGAGGTTGTCTCCGCTACATATGCCTCACAAATGGCCGAGATGGGATTTCTAGAACTGCAGCGATCAAGTCGTGATAAAGACAGAGCTTTAAAATATACCTCCACCGGGGTTCATAAGGATGATTTGGAATTGAAAATGAATGGATATCCGGTTAAGCGCAACGGAAGTCAAGGGCAGCAGAAGTCATTTGTTATAGCACTTAAGCTGGCTCAATTTGAGTATACGCGAAGGATCAAGAACTTTAAACCTATTCTATTGTTTGATGATATCTTCGATAAACTTGATCATCACAGAGTCGATAAATTAATCAAGCTGGTTAGCCTAGATAGTTTTGGTCAAGTTTTTATAACCGATACTCAGCCTGAGCGAATTAATGCCATTTTTAGGGAGTCAAACTTAGATCATTCTGTCTTTGTAGTTGATGATGGCCATGTAGAGTTAACATCTATTCTCTAATTCTTTATCTCTACGCAAGATCGCTTAAGGCATTTTAAAAGAGCTTTAATACCAATATCCATATTTCATTAAGTACTCGCTCTTTTTTCCTATTTTTGTAGTCCTATTATGAAGAACAGATCGTCAGACGTACATATTAAAAATAAAAAGGCTTACCATGAATACTACCTTTTGGAGGAGTTCGTGGCAGGTATTCAGTTGCAGGGAACAGAGATAAAAAGCATACGTGCAGGTAAGGTCAATTTGACCGATTCCTATTGCGCTTTTATTGGTACTGAACTTTTTGTAAGAAATATGCACATCTCGGAGTATGAGTTTGGTACCATTTATAACCATGAACCTAAGAGAGAAAGAAAATTATTGCTTAAAAGCCAAGAGCTCAAAAAGCTAAATGGAAAAGTAAAAGAGAGAGGTTTTACTATTGTTCCTGTAAGACTATTTGTCAATGATAAAGGGCTTGCGAAGCTAGTCGTCTCTCTTGCCAGAGGTAAGCATAGTTACGATAAACGTGAAGTTCTGAAACAGAAAGATAATAAGAGGGATATGGATAGACGCCATGATGATTAGTGGTGTCCTTATATAGGTTTTCTTCAGCCTGGTTTGAATTATTCAAAATTCAACGATTCAAAATTCAACGATTCAAAATTTTTCATTCCATTAATATTTCTAATCTAAAGCAAAAGTCTGACTTCGTCTTATTATCCTGAACAAAGTTGGTTGTCATTAACTATTTGGTAGGTACTCAAAAGTAAAACCGACCATGCTAATCAAAACATAGCAAGGCCGGCATAGGGCATGGTTAAGTAGTAAAGGCCAATAAAAAAGGACTGGAAATCACCAAAACCAGTCCTTAAATTTGAAGTGGCGAACTTCAAATCTAATGCAAAAGAATAAAACCTTATCCCTTATTCAGCTTAACTTGTTCAGAAGTGGCTCACCGAATAAGATGCAGCAAAAGTAGATTTTACTCTATTTGTTGCAAAAAAATCACCATTTTTGCACAATTTTGCAACAGAGTGTTAAATTTTTAACACTTTTCAATGCGAACAACATGAGTTTGGATGAGAATTTGGATAAGCATATTCTCTTAATGAACGAAGATGTTTCTAAACTAATCGGGAGCCAACAATGAAAACAATATCACAGATTGTAGATGAGATTTTACAACGAGAACCATTTATTTGGGAGAACCTTAATGATGGATTGATTAATGCATCGGCTCTTGCGCGTCAAATTGCTCCTGAGGTTATAAGCGTATTAGGAAGAGATGTAAACGAATCGGCGATTATGATGGCCATTAGACGAGCCGGTGTACAGACCCCATTGGCTTTGCAAAGCAGGTTAAAGCAATTTGCTAAAAGGCTAGGCGATATGACTATGAGGTCTAATTTAGAAGACTTTACTTTTAAGAATAGTTCAACTCTTGCTTCTGCTCAGGCAATGCTATTGAATGAAGCGGTAGCTTTTCGTGATCCATTTATTACCTTTTCTCAGGGGGTGGCAGAGACGACACTTATTGTTTCTGATAGCCTTATTGAGGAGGTAAATAGGATTTTCGCATCTGAGGAGTTGATTCAACATGCAAGTTCTCTATCGAGCTTGACTATCCGTCTGCCTGATCAGAACAGCGCGATCATTGGACTATATTATTTGATATTTAGGAATTTGGCTTGGCAGGGCATCAATGTGGTGGAGGTCATTTCAACCACGAATGAGTTTACAATCATTCTACAGGATGATCAGATTGAGAACGCCTTTAAGATATTCAAGGAGATGAGGAGGTAATTTAATGAGTCTGTTAAAATGAATGGATTAGCAGTTGGTTGAAAGGCTAATTGAGTAATTAATGGATGTTGTGGTGTTGAAGAGGGATGAAATAAGGAGGTAATAATAAAGGATTCAAGATTCAAGGATTCAAGATTGAGTGACACAAACTGTAATGAGATAAAAAAAGGAGTTATCTATAAGATAACTCCTCCTGACTTCGACACCTGACTTCGACACTTTTATTGAGCATGTTTTGT
Source organism: Sphingobacteriia bacterium (assembly GCA_021286705.1). Lineage (GTDB taxonomy): Bacteria > Bacteroidota > Bacteroidia > Bacteroidales > TTA-H9 > JAJTBW01. The sequence continues at coordinate 21 of JAJTBW010000093.1, read as the reverse complement.
ATTACACTGATAAACAATAAT
>JAJTBW010000295.1 GCA_021286705.1 Sphingobacteriia bacterium | reverse complement strand
AATCCAAATGTAATATATTTTTCAAAAGAAAAACAATTCAATAAAAAATATTTTTCACGCCTTCACAAAATGGATTGCTAATGCATTGAGAACAGAACAAAAGTCACCCCTTTACAATATATAATCCTCCCAAATAAACGATTCATAAGGTCATCCATCTCCAAGTCTCATAGTCTCCTAGTCACAAAGTCTCAAAGTCTCCCCCACCCCTTCTCAGTTATGCTTTATCGGCTTCGGCTCCGGAGTACTCCCGGGGATAATACTTAGTACGACCTCGTCTGAGCCAGTACAACCATTGGGTGAGGTAACGGTAACCGAGTAGGTACCCGTATTGATTACGGTAATAGTTGGAGCGGTCTCTCCTGTACTCCAGAGGTAAGTCCATTGCGGATTAAAGCCTGCATTAAGAATGACCGGTTGATCCTGACAGACCATTCTATCGGGACCAAGGTTAGGCATTGGTTGAGGTTCTATGGTGAGGTTAAGGGTAGCTGTATCGTAGCGCATATCTACGTGCCTAACGATCATCTTAACGGTATAGATTCCAGGGGTATTGAAGATGTGTTCAGGAGTACTATCATTCGAGAAGTTTGCCACCCCACTGGATGGATCGCCAAAGTCCCACCACAAAGAATCTGGGGGAGGCCAAGTGTTGGGCTCAAAACAAATTGAGGCTCCCTGACAGAAACCGGAGTGGTGAATATAGGCAAAGTAGCGTTGAACAAAAGAAGGGAGACATTCCACAGTAGACCTGCCTTGAAGGCCAACATAATTATCTTGGTATCCACATAGACCAACTGGGAGATCAGGATATTGAATAACACTCAAGGAATCAATACCTGTAACAAAAATATCTCGTTTTGACAAATATATCTTATTATCAGGCCCCAATTGCATTTTTCCGAAATAATTCTCATCAACAACCTTCTCACCTGATTTTACAAACTCTGTTGAATCAGTTTTACTTGTGTCAAATCGCCAAATAGTGTGATCATTTATTCCTCCCTTCATAGCAAAAACATAAAGATATCTATTACTAACCGAAAACTCGGTAGAATAAGGATAGTAATTTCCGGGGATTTTAAAATTAAACAAAGAAGAAATGCTCCCTGTTGTTGAATTAAAAGAAAAATAGGCTAATTCTTCATCATTAATATATGTGGTGGCCACAATCCTCTTCCCATCATGGGAGGCTCGAATCCGGTGAATTACTTTATCGCCCAGCCATGTATTTAACATTGGCATTAGGCTTATGACAGGTGGATGAAGCCCTCCTTTGGTCAATAGATATGAATGGAATCGCTTAGGAGTTTCAGAAATAGGAACGATTATCCAATAATCTCTATTATTTTGGTGTACCAATGCCGTGATCCCACCGTCAGATAACTCTGTCCCAGGTACCATCACATTTTTATATCCTGGTAATACACCTCCATTTCCATTATCCAAAATCATGTCCACAATATTATACTCAAATGTATAACCAGTATATGGAGGTGGTTTTATCCAGCCATTTGTAAAGATATAAAACAAAGTACGGCTTCCAGGCAGTGGAACTGAAACAACATTCTCAAGCACTTCTCCCCCATGCAATCCAGAACCATTTTGCATAATCTGATGAAGTCGATTATATACTATCATTCCCTGCGTATAAAAAAGCAATTGCCCTGAAGAATCTGAAATTACATTGGATGCATGAGCTGGAGGCATAACACTATTCATTAAAACAGTTGGAGGTGAACCATTTTGGAAGGTAACCCCTGCCTTATCTCCAAAATACCAGTTATTCCACTCACCCTGACCGAATAGAGGCATAGAACATCTCATAATTATTAAAACCAGACACCACCTTAAAAGCTTTATATTCATATTATAAATTAACATAAATAGTAACGAGTCACATAATAAGCCAATCCTACCATTCCCCAATCAAGGGTTATTATCCTATTCTATAAAAATACAAAATCAGGGGTCTAACAAAGCTGTCAGACCCCAAGACTCATACTATTTACAATTCAATTGTCATATTTGAAGACAAATCAGAGAAATCACACCATTCAGAAGCACGTGTTCCTATTGGATGAAGATCACCACTTAAGTCGACACCTACCACAGCAACACCAATTCTATAATAATCTTTATGTATCAGTGCAGGAACCCAAACTTGTAAATCTCCATTAAATAAGTGTGGAAAATTAAGTTCACTAGGTTGAATAAGATCTATAGCCAGAACTTCATCAACATGATGTCCATCCGTAGTATTAACTCTAAGATACACTTGGTAATACTGATACTCAACCGATGGGCTTCCTGAATAGAGTATAGAACAAATCACAGTGGTTGGCTGATAAGATTGCGCTTCCATTGGTTTTGAGAAGGAGAGTAGACCAATTAAAACTACCAT
>JAJTBW010000092.1 GCA_021286705.1 Sphingobacteriia bacterium | reverse complement strand
GTTTTTTCAGTTGGAAGAAAAACATGTCCTGTTGAAAATTGCGGCAACCAAATGCTATGAGTCCCAAAAAGGCAGAGACTATCTCGATGAAGGATACCTCAGAGGAATTGTGAGGTCTCATGGGGTTCAGATAGGTGTTCCTTTTGCTGAGGTCTTTGAAACAGATCGCTATATATTCCGCTAATATGAAAGTGGCCATCCATCAACCGCATTATTTTCCTTGGCTAGGTTATTTGAATAAAATGGCCAGATCAGACCTGTTTATTCTAATGGATGAAGTACAGCTAACGGATGGGTCCAATATGTACAGGAACCAACTATTAACTTCCTCTGGAATTCCAAAGTACATTACGATTCCATTCTTCAAAAATGATTATAAGCAAAAAACCTATAAGGAATTAGAGATTAACGACTCTGTTGAATGGCAAAAGAATCATGCCAACTTCATAAAGGAGAATTACAAAAGATCACCATTCTTTGACGAAATATGGGAAGTTATAAATCCGATATTAACGAAGCATTATACACATCTTTCTGAGGTCGTCATAGAGTCCATTTATTTGATAAAACAGGTCTATGATATCCAAACAGGAATAAAGCTTCAAAGCGAATTAGACTACCCACGCGACAGTAAAAAAAATCAGTTGGTACTTGATCTATGCCTTGCTATTGATGCCGACCATTATCTTTCAGGTAATGGGGCAAAAAAATACATGCAAATTGAACCATTTACAGAAAACAACATCAAAGTTACCTATCAGAATTATTCACAAAGTGATTATATTCAAAACAATGGAAAAACACCTTTTGTGCCAGGACTAAGTTCTTTGGATCAACTATTTAACTTAGGAATAGAGAAAAGTAAAGAAACTTTTCATCAGCAATTGTTGACATTCAGAAACTCAGATTAATGCTTAGAATTTGTCATGTAACCAGTGTACACAATCGCTATGATGTACGTATCTTCTTAAAAGAATGTGTTTCCCTTGTGAAAGCTGGTTACAGTGTGACACTTCTTTGTGCGGATAACCTCCCTGATGAATTAAACCAAGGAGTTACGATTCTGTCTGTTCCCCGGATGCCTGTAGGGAGGATTCGCCGTATCATCAGTGCAGGAAAAGTAATGAAGAAAAAAGCACTACTAATTGATGCGGAGATTTATCATTTACACGACCCGGAACTATTACCCCTTGCTCTTAAACTCAAGAAAAAGGGTAAAAAGGTAATTTTTGATAGCCATGAAGATTATCCATTGAATATCGCCTATAAAAAATGGATACCAAGATTTTTGAGAAAAACAATTTCCCGGCTTTATTCCGTTTTTGAAGATTATGTTTTTAAAAGTGTGGATGCCGTCATTGCTGTAACTCCTCAGATCTGTGATAGGGTCTTAAAAATTAATCCTCATTCTACGCTTATTACAAACTATCCGATCATCGATCAACAAAACCTGCCCGAAGGATGGGAAAGAGATTACCTGTGCTTTGCTGGAGTAATCGCTGAAAGCAGGCTACATCACAGCATTCTTAAAGCGATGGAAAAAACACCTAATATTGAATATCGTTTGGCAGGATGGGGTAATGAGCAATATCTGAATAGATTAAAATTAATGCCAGCATGGGCAAGAACCAATTTTCTAGGACCGCTAACCTATTCAGAGGTAAAAACTTTGTACAAAAAGGCATTTGCCGGGATAGTGATTGAAAGTTATAGCCCAATGAATTATGGAAAACAGGGGTCCCTCGGGGTAACCAAACTTTTCGAATACATGGCAGCCGGACTTCCTATAATCTGTACAGATTTTGATTATCACAAAGAAATTATTGAGAAGTTCGATTGTGGAATTTGCGTTAATCCAGAAAACATCGAAGCAATTGCTAACGCCATAAACATTTTGCATGCTCATCCTGAAATTTCTGAAAAAATGGGACGAAATGGGTACGATGCATTCCTTAATCATTACAATTGGCTGAGTCAGGAAACCAATCTTCTACAATTATATCGATCATTATCGTCCTAGAATTTACTTTATTCTAACTTAGTTTTAATATATCCATAGCATATTCCCTACAAAACCAGCATAGCCTTTCCAGATGAAATTATTCGTTAAACTGCTCATCAATACTTTCGATAATGCCAGTCGCGATAAACGAGAACTATCCGTTGTCAGAGATTTAGGCTATCCAATACACATTGTTGCGAAGGGAGAAACCAATTCCATTATCCAAATTGATGATTGGACTGTCAATTGTAGAACGACACGTCCATTAGGTCAATATTACTTCCTGAACAAGCTAAATCGGGTGGTTTCTCTTTTTACTTGGGCGATTTACGTAAGGAAATTAAATGCCTCAGTCATTAGTTGCCATGATCTGATTGCCTTGTTGATTGGCTGGATGTCTACGATATTTCAAAAGAATCGTCCTCTTTTGGTTTATGATTCTCACGAATTTGAGTTGGGAAGAAATACAAAAAACAGAAGAAGCTTTCTGAACAAAAGATTGATTGTTACTTTAGAGAGATTTCTGATTGGCAAATCACGCTTGTCAATTATGGTCAATCAATCCATTGCTAGTGAAGTAAAAAATGTCTACAAATTGGATACAATGCCCCTAGTCGTCAGGAATATTCCAACCACTTGGACTGTAGACTATAGCATAATCTCAGCTAAAAGAAAATACTTCTGTGACAAACTGGGAATAAATCAGGATACATTCCTAATGATGTACCATGGATCAATCACAACAAACAGAGGCATTGAGCAACTTCTTTTAGCCACAAAGGAAATTCCGGATTGCGCCATCGTAATTCTAGGTTTCGGTATTGAATCATATATTACATCATTAAAGAACCTGATTAACAGCAATTCATTGGATGGCAAGGTAATTTTTCACGAGTCAGTCCCTTTGAATGTATTATGGCAATACATTGGCGCTGCGGATTTAGGGGTTATGCTGGATCAAAATACTTGTAAAAGCTATTACTACAGTTTGCCAAACAAACTATTCGAAAATATTCAAGCTGAGACAGCAGTCCTATGCAGTGACTTTCCAGAGTACAGAAAAATTGTAATAGACTATAAAATAGGTCTTTGCTGCGATTCCCATGACCAAACAGACATCATTCAACACATTCGTCAGATCAAGGAAAATCCTAGGTTACAAGCAGAGTTCAAGAAGAACCTTGCATTGGCTAAGCAAGAACTCTGCTGGGAAAACGAAAGAAAAATCCTGGTAGATGCTTATACTACAATTTTCAACGAATAATGGCAGAGGCAATCAGAAAAAATGACTCGAAAAAGGTTGTACTGAAATTCCTATTGTCAGACATACAGTTTGCGACCAGGGATTTAAAAGAAATTTCACTCCTTAATGAGCTAAATTTCAAGACCATGGTTTTATGTGTCGGAGAAGAGTCAGAGATCGAAGAAACAAGTAACGGTATCATTATACGAAAAATTCCAAACTTAAAATTAAGTCGCTCTCAAACTAGAATAGTTCGTGCAATAAAGATTATCAGAAGAAAGGTACTTTTAATTGGAATCTTAAGAGACTTAAGACCAACATGCATAAGTTGCCATGACATTGATGCTTTACTCTTGGGATGGATCTCCACCATCCTAATCAAAAAGAGTAAAAGGCCCCTATTGGTCTATGATTCGCACGAATTCGAAGCAGGACGAAACACAAATGGATCCAGAGGAAAGATAGCGAATTGGCTGGTACTTAAATTAGAGCGATTTCTTATCAAGAGAACCGTTCTAAACATAATGGTCAACGACGTAATTGCTGAAGAGGTCAGAGAATTGCACCATCTTAAGGAAAAGCCATTGGTCATCCGAAATATTCCTCGCTATTTCCAAATAAATGAACTTTTGTGTCATCAACAGAAAAAAGCTTTTTATTCAGAGTTAGGGTTACAAAATGAAACATTTCTGGTCATGTACCACGGAGCGTTCACACATGGAAGGGGCATTGAGAATCTTTTAAAGGCAATCACAGATTTACAAAAAGTAGCAGTAATTTTATTGGGATTTGGGGAACAGAGTTATATTTCACATCTCACCAACTTGATTTCTTCACTTAAGATTCAGGAACGGGTTTGCTTTATCCCAGCAGTTTCGCAGGACGAACTGTGGAAGTATGTGGGTGCAGTTGATGTAGGAATGGTCTTGATAGAGAATGTTTGCAAGAGTTATTATAATTCTTTGCCTAACAAATTATTTGAAAACATTCAGGCAGAAACACCTGTCATAGGCAGCAATTTTCCAGAGATAAGAAAGATAATTGAAACTTATCAGATTGGAATCTGTTGTGATCCGTCTGATCCCGAAAGCATTGCCAGAGAGATTAAACGCTTACAGCAAGATAAGGAACAATACACTATCTTCAAGCAAAATCTCAAACATGCCAAAAAGGAACTGTGCTGGGAGAATGAGAAATTATTATTGGCAGAAGCCTACTCCAAGATTTTAAATGTTAAAAATTAAGGGATTAAAAAGGATTGATTGGCCTGTTGAAGAGTCTTATCAAATTCTCTTCTTCTGCTTTCTGATAGCATTTTTACCTCTCAAGGACCTATGGCTTCATGTTTTAAGGATGTTTATTGTCCTACCCTTAAAACTAGATGTTGCGATTTTTTATGTACTATTCGGGTTTGTTATCTTCTATTCGATTAGAAAGGTGTTTTCCACTTATCACAATGTCAGTTTTTTTCTTTTATTCTTCCTAATAGTTTTCTATACCCTGGCAGTTTTAACGCCTGGACATCCTCAATACATTTACACACTAGGCTATCAGCTTGCTACATCTTACATTGTATTTCTTTATGCAAGATCAATTCATGAATATGAAAACCTGAATAAGCTGCTACGATATACTGCTCCATTGATTTCTGTATCAATGTTCTTCCTAATCTTTGTATTTTCAATGAATGAGGATACCACCTACAGCCAATACACCTCTTACATTGTTTTACCTTCTGCCATCATTTCTCTTGGAGTTATCTTCAATAGATTTAGCTTCTTACATTTTTCAAATTTTGTTCTATCAGTTTTTCTTATATTGGTTTCAGGAGCTCGTGGGCCACTTATGTGTGCGGTTCTATTCATTATAGTACGATTGGCCTTAACACCGTCGATCCAAAGAAAACTAAAGATCATTTTGCTCTGGGCAGCTTCTTTTTCCTTGATCGCATTCTTCTTTGGCGAAAAAATAATCGGAATTGCCACAGGAATCATTCTAAGTAAAGGATTAAGTACTAGAATCCTCACATTCTTTATCAGTGATGAAGTCTTGGTTGATTCGGGACGGGAACTCATCAGAAAATTTGTTCTTCAGCAAATTTATGAACATCCATTTTTTGGAGTTGGAATGGGACTGGACCGTGCAATGATCAATCGTCACATTGGGAATACCGCCGCTGAAGCTATCGGCGATTACCCACATAATATTTTTTTGGAACTACTCATGCAATATGGCATCTTTATCGGCGGATTACTAATTGTAATCCTTATAAGGCTGACATACAAAGCGCTGAAACTCGCCAAGGACTATCCAACAAGTAATGTTATCAGTATATTCATGGCAATAGGATTATTCCCTCTCCTTTTTTCGGGCAGCTATATAAACGCACCGCTTTTCTTTGCATTCTTAGGTTTTGCAGTGGCAACAATTCACAAAAGCAGATATCAAATAAAGACTTCTTGAAGAAATTTACAAACTCAGACTTTATTCGTTCCGTATCTGTTTTGGTATCGGGGAATGTTATAGCTCAAATCATTACGCTTATTACAATGCCAATTGTGAGTAGAATCTACTCTTTGCAAGCTTTTGGTGAATTTGCAATTTTTAGTTCTACAGCTAGCATTGTAGGTGGAATAGCGGGATTAGGCATGTCATCTGCAATCATGGCCCCCAAAAGCAATGAAAGATCAAAAGAGGTCGTATTTACAGCTTTCCTTTCTGTAATTCTTGTTAGTCTGCTTTTTTTGATATCCACCCTCATCCTATCTCCTTTCCTTAAACTTTACAAGATCTCCATTCCCTATCACATAGCAGCCATTTTGATGTTTCTTCAGATTGCATTAACTGGATTGTCTTCAATCTTATCGACTTATGCAAACAGATTAAAGAAAAACAGGCTTCTATTTTTTAATACACTAATAACTGCCTCCGCAACATTATTTATTACGATACCATTGGGACTATTTGGCTGGGGTGTAATTGGATTTATTTCTGCCTCACTATTTGCTGCATTAATTGCGAATATTCAAATGTTGGTCCAGATCAATCCGTTTTCAAGAATTCTGAATTTCAAAGAAATAACATCTACATTCTATGAATTTCGTGATTATGTCCGTTTCCAGTTCCCAGCAAACCTCTTGACGAATTTCAGCATCCAACTTCCAAATCAAATGTTTTCGGCCACTTTTGGCAATATTGCCCTAGGTGGCTATTCTATGTGCGAAAGAGTGATGGGTTATCCGATTCGCTTAGTGGCTGCTCCAATAGCTACCATATACTTTCGACATGCAACTCAGCTGATAAACGACAACAAGAAGGAGGAACTGGGACGATTTTCTTTGCGCCTCACAAATAGGATCCTCTTGGCAGCCTTTCTTCCAGCCGTTCTCTTCATGGGCTATGCTTCACCCCTTTTTTCCTTTGTCTTGGGTTCGAAATGGGGTCCTGCGGGTGAAATTGCTGCCATCCTGACCATTCAATACATTCTGGTCTTTAACAACCAATGCCTAAGTTATTGCCTTGTAGTTGTGAATCGGCAGAAGACGAATCTATACATTTCCATTGCACAATTGTTTCTCATATTTGGATCAATTATGGCTGGAATCCTAATTTTCAAGGATCTAAAATGGACCATTCTAGTTTTCAGCATGGGAAATGTTCTTGTTCAATCCATCTATCTGACCTTAAATTTCTACTATCTAAACATTAGCCCCATGAAGATTATGAGGACCTTATTCCTCTTTATTCTTGGAACATTGGGAATGTCTGCTCTTTTGCACTTCAAAATATAGTCAGATGCCAGAAAATATCATTAAAATAAAGATATCTGCACAAAATTTTGAGGAAAAAAAATATGTGATTGATTGTATCCTGAGAAATTTTCTTGGACTTGACTACCATTTATTGGTTGTTGAGGAAGCTCCTGCTTACGAAATAATTATCAGAGACAAGAAGATTATTCTAGCGGATGAATTCTTTTCAAGATTCAAACAACCGCAGGATTACTTGAGCATTGAAAATATCCCTAACCATGTAGTTTATGCAAGAATTAAAGACTTTTCTAAGGCTGACCTGCCGATTCTATATGGAAATGATGCTTTTATAACAACCGAAGATGGGATTTACTGTGGTATTGATTTGTTCGCCACGGTATTTTTTATGCTGTCAAGATGGGAAGAAGTAGTAAATCAAAAGCGGGACCTCCATGACCGTTTTCCTGCAGTTGAGAGTATCGCTTACAAACACAATTTTCTTACAAGACCTATTGTTAACGAATACATTGAATTGTTTTGGAAGATGTTAAAATCATGTGGGTATCGTGGGGACAGAAAAAGGAGGGAATTCAAACTTTACCTCACCCATGATATTGACCATTTGTTTACTCCCATTTCTTCCAGGCAGATTGTTTCTGATTTAATTAAGCGTTTAAGCGTATCTCTTGCAATCAGACATTTTCAATACAAATACCTGAAAAATCCATACAATCAATATGATTTTCTTATGGATTGCTCAGAGAAGATGAATGTTCAATCCCATTTTTACTTTAAAGCATCGACTCAAATCACACGTTTTGATCAGGACAATTATCTTGAGACAAAAGAATTCTTTAAAATCATCCAAAGAATTAAATCCAGAGGGCATCTGATTGGTTTCCACCCAGGATACGATACTTATCGGTTAGAAGATAGATGGGTGACTGAGAAATTACGATTGGAAGATGCAATTCAACAGGATTTGAAAGAAGGAAGACAACATTATTTGCGAATGGATGTTTCTAAGACACTACAAATCTGGGAGAATCATAGAATGGAGACGGACAGCACATTGGGATATGCAGACAAATTCGGCTATAGATGCGGAACAGGAGACGAATTTCCATTGTTTGACCTCATCCAAAGAAAAGAGATGAATCTCAAAGAAAGGCCCTTGATTGCGATGGATGGCACACTTAAAATAAGTACAGATAATTCTCCTGAAAAAGCGTTGCAAATAACCGAATCGCTGATTCGCATGGGTGAAGAATTTCAAATGGGGATGACACTCTTGTTTCACAACAGTAGTTTTGAGGAAGAAAACTGGAATGGATGGAAGGCAATGTATCGGACCTTAACTCACTGATAAATTATATTTTAATGTAGATTGGATTAGTTGAATCCAACTTCATTATCTTTGTAATCAGATTAAAAATTGCATGTACGTTTATTTTAGGTATACGGTAATCTTTGGATTGCTTCTGACTGGAATGTTTGGCTTCTTGGCCTGTCAGAAAGAAAGGGTGGAAATAGAAAAGCCTCACCCATATACACTTGATATCCCGAAGAACTTTCCGTCCGATTTAAATATTCCCATAGACAACCCTCTGACCGAGGAAGGGGTTAAATTAGGAAGATTTCTCTTCTATGACGGAAGAATGTCAGGACGCAATCAACAGGATTCACTCATGAGTTGCGGTACATGCCACATACAAAGTAGTTCCTTTGAATGCGGAATTAACCATCCAAAATTCAAAGATGGACATCCATTCGGTTTGACGGGAATAAAGACGCCCCATGTCATGCTACCCTTTATCAATTTGGTTTTCAACAATAACGGCTATTTTTGGAATGGAATGATCCATCCATCTAACCCCAACAGTGAAAGAAGAACGTTAGAGGATATTGTCTATATGGGCGTAATCGCCCCCCATGAACTTCATGGAGATAGCATTCGTACAGTGAAAATGATTCAGAGCATCAAAGGCTATCCTGAACTGTTTGAAAAAGCATTTGGCTCTAATGTTGTAACCATGAAAAATATTAGCAAAGCCATTGCTCAGTTCATTCGAACCTTAATTTCAACCAACAGTAAATTTGACAGATATTGCAGAGGAGAAGAACAACTGACTTATCAGGAATACAAAGGTTGGATTATCTTTGAAGAAGAAGCAGACTGTGCCAATTGTCATGGGAGTATTCTATTGACCAACAATCTCTTCTTTAACAATGGCAAACAAACGGACTTTTCTGGTGCCAACGAGGATACAAGAGATAGATTCCACTATACTGGAATTACCTCAGATATAGGCTCATACAAAGCTACAACGCTTCGGAATATTGATTTGACAGGTCCCTACATGCATGATGGCAGATTCAAAAGCTTGGATGAGGTCATAAATTTCTATTCAGAAGGGATTCATGACTCACCTTATATTAGTCCGCAGATGCAATTTGCCTCAAATGGTGGCATGCACCTTAACGCAGACAGTAAAGCAGCATTAAAGGCCTTCTTAATGACTTTACATGATAACGATTTCATAAATAATCCTGCTTTCGCAAGGCCCGCCTTGTTCCCAGACAATTCCAACTAATTAAAGAACCTACATTACAAACCTGAATACTCATCAATCAAGACCAGACAGAATGCCAAACAATCTTATAAAACGGGACCATCAATGAATCTAAGACACATCCTTATTCTGATTTTGACTTTGTTTGTACTGTTTTCATGTAGAACCGGGACTTTAACAGAAAACAAGTATATTCCAGTAAATGCCCAACAAAAAGATTCAATAATTATTCCAAAAACTCCCGTTTATGACGGGGTGCACATTCAGTCAAGTGTAGTAATAAATGGTTATACGGATAGTACCTCCTGTTATACGTCAGACTCAACAAAAGTGTATATCCATGCGAAGGATTCAATACACAACGCTGTGGTAAAACTCTTTACTGTTAGTGGGATTTTGGTTGACAGTGTGAAAACAACCATATTCCCCCAAAAAATAATCAATGGGAAACCCTGGGAGGATGGTTATGGTTATCGTCCTACCTTTACTTATTCGCCCAATAAATTGATAAGTGGAATATACCTTTGGGAAAAAAAGATTCCAATGGTTGTAAAGACACGGCAAGCCAAGACAATTACAGTATTGTATCCCTCTAATACGGAAAATGCTTATTGCGAGTCAGGAGCGTTTAGTATGTACTCCAATCCTGTCGGAGCTTATAAAGTTTCATTTCTTCGTCCCATCCTGCTTGCCCCTAGAACGATATCTTTCCTCGAGTGGATTGACATCACTCCCTATCGGTCTGATATCAATTTTATAGCAGATAATGATCTCGACAATTATTCTTATTTGGAGAACACCAAATTGCTGATCATTATTGGACATAGTGAGTATTGGACCAGGCGTGCAAGATTGAATTTCGATAAATTTATTGAGGAAGGGCATGATGCCCTTATCCTTTCAGGGAACAATATGTGGTGGCAAGTTCGATATGATAAAGCCAAAAGCCAATTGATCTGCTACAAGAGTAAAACCGCAGATAATTGCACTGACCCATTGCTTATTACAGGTGGATGGATAGAAGAATATTTGAAATATCCTATTATAAAAAGTATTGGAGCTGATTTTACGAGGGGTGGTTATGGTCTCAAAGAAGACAAGGGATGGGACGGATATAAAATATGTCTAAATAACTCTCCACTTCTAGAAGGGACAAAATTAAAAAAAGGAGACATCATTTCACTTCCATCAGCCGAATATGATGGAGCCCCTTTGCAAAAATTTGACCAGGATGGGTATCCTGTGGTGGATAATTCCATCCTACAATTTAACAAAATCGAAATCGTAGGATATGACCTGAGTTGGAGGGATTTTCCAACTTGTGGAACATTTCTTGTCATGCAAAAAACCAAATCATCGGGCATCGTAATCAATACAGCCTCTCTTGAATGGTGCTCTCCTTGCGGATTAGATGGAAAAGATGGGAAGACAATAAAACAAATTACCGTCAACGCCATAGATAAGTTACTGCAGAAGAAAAGTGTATTTAGCAATTAAGGTCCTTTTCATTGAATTGATGACCATATCTAGCTTGAAAGATTGTCCATCTATTGGGCATGGAGATTGAATTTACTTGATCCCCAGAGAATCTATAAATAATAAATCTGAGCCTAAAAATTGGCCAATGGAGACTGATCTTCTCCATTGTATGATACTAAGATTGATCTAATGAATGTATTAATAATCAACCACTACGCTGGTTCCTTACAATATGGAATGTCCTATAGACCTTACTATCTTGCAAGAGAGTGGGTTAAGATGGGGCACAATGTAGCAATCATTGGGGCATCCTATTCTCATCTTAGAAATAAGCAACCTGATTCTGGACATGAAGAAATCGATCAAATTCAATTCCTATGGTTAAAAACGATTCGTTATAAGGGGAATGGACTTGGAAGAATTATCTCAATTATTCAGTTTGTAATTAAGCTCATCCTTTCGTCAGGCAAAATCTCAAAGAAGTTTAAACCAGATGTAGTCATTGCATCCTCTACCTATCCATTGGATATCTATCCAGCGTACCTAATATCCAAAAGAAACAAAGCAAAATTGGTCTTTGAATTGCATGACATGTGGCCACTCTCGCCCATGCTGATTGGAAACTATAAACCCTATCATCCATTCATATGGTTAATCCAAAGAGCAGAGAACTTCGCTTGTAAAAACAGTGATTGTTATATATCGCTTCTAGGTAATGCCAAGGACTATCTGATAAAACACGGTTTGACGGGGAGCAAGTTTCATTATGTACCGAATGGATATTCGTTTGAAAATGTTGATTCGAAACATGAAAAACTACCACTTGAACACAAGGAATTACTTAGCATACTCAAGAGTAAACATAAATTGATCATTGGATACACAGGCGGAATAGCTCCTTCCAATGCCATGAAAAATCTGGTACTTACTGCTGAATATATACAAGATCTTGAGGCGATTGCATTTGTTATTGTGGGGAATGGTATTCAGAAAGAGGAATTAACGAATCTGTGCAAGATCAAAAAATTGACCAATGTCTATTTCTTGCCCTTTATTCCAAAATCATCCATACCAGCTCTTCTAGAACAATTCGATATTCTTTATGCTGGTGGGACAAAGAGCATTTTGCATTCCTACGGAACCTCCTACAACAAAATAGTTGACTATTTATTGGCAGAAAAACCTATTCTTTTTGCTGTCGATGAACCCAATAGTATCGTTGAACGAATTGGGTGTGGATGGCAAATTGAAGCTGAAGATCCAAAAAAGTTAGAAACTGCTATCAGACAAATTAGCTTGTTAAGTTTAGAACAAAGAGAGATGATGGGAAGGAAAGGGCGAGAATATGCCATAAAAGAATTAAATTATCATACACTTGCATCGAAAATCATTGCCGCTATTGAAGAAATCAAGTGATCCGCACTGTAAACCTTACGGCATTTCACCTTTATGTTGCAACCCTTTCGTGATTAGTTGATGTGATTTAATCATACGAATCTATGAGACACTAACAGCATACAATTCTTCTTAGAGGCCAATTCAATCTTTCAATCAGAGATTTGCTTTCCAGTCTGGAAGGACGAATCTATCAGCCTAAAGTGAATACTTGCAAAATATCTAGCTACAAAGTGGCAACAACCAAACTATAATACCTATTATCCACAATCCTTTGTTTGGAAAACCAACTTTCCAAATTTCTTACTGCAATTTGAGAACAGCCTATTTTGCTTAGTCATCCCTTTATTCGTGCTCATTAAAGGGTAAAAAAGCACCAGTCTGGATATTCTCAAGATTTACCTTTCTACTTGGAGGCATTCATCTCTTTGACATGCACATTCTTTTCACCCTATTGTTGCTGGTTACTTTAGTCAATCCTGTATGTTCCATTGATCATACGGATATCCGAAAGAGAGAAATAGATAAACAATCCCTTTACTCTGAAATGATATCCAGCCCCATGTCGTTCACTGGAATGACAATGGTCTCAAGCCCTACCAATTCATTCCCGAATGCTTCAGATCAGGGAATATTAAAAACCATTGCGGTTTCAAGCATCGATGAATTGCTCAAATATAACGGAACAGGAATAGTAATGGTGAAAGATAGCCTGCATGGTGGAATCTTTCAGTTCCGATCCCCGGATGGAAAATTATCTGTGGATTCTGGGATGGTCTATTTTTGGATGCAAGCCTTACACAGGACAGATGGTGGTTATTGGGTAAGGAAAGTTTCTCCCTCTAAGAAAATTGCGGTATCCTTTTGGTGTAAGAATGATGGTTCAAGTGATGAAACGTTTGCCCTACGTCAGGCTTTAACTTATGCCGCAGAGACAGGAAAAACCTTACTATTCAACAGAGGCATCTATCACGTGAGTGGCAACATTACCCAAGCCAATTCTATCCATTCCTCAGGACTAAACATTGAATTCGAGGATTCTGTTAAAATTGTAGTTACCGGCACAGGCAAATTTACTTATCCCGACAAACGAATACTGTTCATGTACGCTACAGACAATCTGTCCCATCAATTTTCAATGACTGGTGGGAAAGTAGTTATAGATGGAGCAAATCTCATCAATTGCGCTATCAGTATCGGCCAGGGAGTTAAAATCAACCCAAAGCTTAAGATTTATTGTCGGCCATTGATCATAACGAACTGTTACGCTGGCGAATACGACACATACAACAGCTATGGCCTTTCCACTTATGGATACTACGATCGGATGATCATACGGAATGTACGAATTCATAATGTCAGCAGACATCCTAAGGTTAATCATTTGGCTTCGCAAGGAATGTTAATTGCACATCAGGGAGGTAAAACTCTGATTGAGGATTGTACAATCGAGAGCATTGGAAGTAATTTTTTATCAAAAGATTGTGACGCACTAGTCCTCAGAGGAGAAAATCCCATCATTGGAGAAGATGTGAAAGGAGAATTTGCTATTAGAAATTGTACTTTCAGAAATGCTCGTGGCCGTCACATCAAGTGTCAATCATCCCATGTTCAAATTCAAAAGTGTGATTTTTATCAATCGGATCTTAGCTTCTTTCCCAATGGCGCCAGTATTGATTTCCAGTTCGGTAATGGTGTTGTGAAGGAATGCTCTTTTTACTATTTTCTTGTCAATGGGAAATCTGCCTTCGAAGGATTTGCACGTCCTATCGCTTTCCAGAATCGCCAAACAAACAAAAAAATGATCAGTGTTTGCAGCAACAACATGGTTTACTCAAAATCCCCTTTTACCTCCTTCATCACCTTGACAGCGTCAGGGAATCTGAAATCAGCTAGTTCAGACCTGTATTGTGAAAACAATAAGATACTTCCCATGGATTCAGATGTAACAAATATCCTGACAAGAAATCTGGTGGAAATGAATCTTGACAATCTGGAGGCAATGCCCATTTCCTCTGTCTGGACATTGTATATCCGGCACAATACATTGATGACGAAATCCCAATTGGTATCGTATACCGGTTCAACTGGAGCAAATCTTGACAAAAAATTGAGGCTGATCATTTCCGGGAATCGGAATCTGACGAAAGGTGCAGAAATCTTTTCAAAACAATCTGGGAAAGAAATTGAACCTCTTCGAAACATTCGTATGGAGAACAATCAGGGATGGAGCAATTCTGGAATAAAATGACCCCGCGGTGAGATAAATCTGAAATCCGAACTCAATCAAATCTTTCGGCTTCTGAAACAAATTTTACAATCTTTGTAAGTATTCTTTAATTAATCATCTATTCTTCCAGCTAACCATGTCTTCAAAATTCGATCTGGACAAATTTATATCCACGCATGTAACCAAAAGAGAAGAAAGTCTCCTGGTTCCTGATTTCCAACAATACCGCCAAACCCTCGATCTGCGAATTGACAACAAAAAGGTTTTGGTCATAGGAGGAGCCGGTACGATTGGCTCTTCCTACATCAAAGCAATTCTGAAATTTAAGATTGCCAAACTGGTGGTAGTCGATATCAACGAAAATGGACTGACCGAACTGGTTCGGGATCTGAGGAGCTCTGAGGGTTACCACATTCCCGACGAGCTGATCACCTATCCGGTCAACTTTGGTGATTCCGTTTTCGAAAAGATCTTCCGGCACCATGGCCCGTTTGAAATTGTTGCCAACTTTGCAGCACACAAACATGTGCGCAGCGAAAAGGACATCTTCTCCATTGAGGCGATGATTGACAACAATGTTTTGCGTGCCCGCAAATTGCTTGATTTGCTCCTGGAATCTCCACCGGAACATTTCTTTTGTGTATCCACCGACAAGGCAGCAAACCCTGTCAACATCATGGGCGCAAGTAAGAAGCTGATGGAAGAGTTGATCATGGCCTATTCAGATAGGTTGCCGATCAAGACAGCCCGATTTGCCAATGTTGCCTTCTCCAACGGCAGCCTTCCATTGGGTTTTCTGGAGAGACTGAACAAAACGCAACCCTGGTCCTGTCCGCTTGGGATCCGACGCTTCTTTGTTTCGCCTCAGGAATCCGGCGAACTTTGCTTGATCGCCTCCATCATGGGTGAATCCGGTGACATTTTCTTCCCCAAGCTGGATGAAGAAAGAGACATGATCCCATTCGACCAAATTGCGCTGGATCTTTTAAAAGCACTGGGTTACACGCCCGACATCTGCCAATCGGAGGAAGAGGCCAGGCATAAGGCAAACCTGCTGAGATCATCTGCTACTCCTGATTCAACCGCTTCAAATGGGCCTACTTACCCCATCTTCTTTTTCGGCTCTGATACGTCGGGTGAAAAGAGCTTTGAGGAGTTTTATACGGAAAAGGAGTTGCTGGATCTGGAGACCTTCGTCCATCTGGGAGTCGTTAAGAATTCGAAAAAAAGAAATCTTGAGGAGATTGAT
>JAJTBW010000091.1 GCA_021286705.1 Sphingobacteriia bacterium | reverse complement strand
ACTTCGCTCAACCACCGGGTTTCAACTTCGCTCAACCACCGGGTTTCAACTTCGCTCAACCACCGGGTTTCAACTTCGCTCAACCACCGGGTTTCGACTTCGCTCAACCACCGGGTCGCTGCCTGAGCAGAGTCGAAGGCTACGTTCACCCCCCCCCACCACTGCCTGAGCGAAGTCGAATGAAAAAAAAGGCCACCTAAAAGGTAGCCTCGCAACTCTTATTAAATTATAGAACTGCGTAAAGAGTAGAGACATTGCATGGAATGATATTTCATACGATGTCTCTACCATATCATCATTAGGGGAATTTTACTCCCGGATAGTCAGTTATATTTGCTTTGGGTATAGCAGCATTATACTTCTTATTGATTGCATCAATAAAAGTATTGGCAACAACAGCATTACCCTGACCATTCAGGTGTATTCCATCAAGAGAGAATATTCCACCGGTCACAAATTTGGCAGTCATTGTAACACCATCATAAATCAAACCAGTCTTAGCATTTTTCATAAGGCCATTAACATCGGCGAAAGCCAAATTAAACTGGCTGGCAGCATTCTGAAGAATAGTATTAAATGAGGTGGTAGCCGCCTGAATTTTTGTAATCTCAGAAGCATCGAGGATGTATTTTCCAGGGATACCATAAGGGCGAGAATTACCAGTATCAAAAGAACCCATACCATAACATTTTAACGAATCCTGAGGTACTGTAAGGAGAACCAATTCACCCTCCTTCAATTGACGAACCTTAAAATAAGATGGGATTGGCAAAGCGGTGACAGAAGGATCCTGAATAACAAAACCATTAGCACCAGCTTTAAAATGAACATCTAAAGTAAAGGCCGTTCCAAGCATCTGCGAGAGAGCTGCTTCAACCAAACGATAAGCGCCATCTAACTGAGCAGCTTGTTCAGCAGTAAGAACCAATCCGTTGTAAGGAACCGTATTAAAGAAGGGTACAGAAATTACCTCGGGTAAATTAGCTACAATACCTTTTGCTCCGTTCTGAGTCATTTGAGTAAGGATAGCATTGATAGATGCGCTAAACAGAGCATCACCGGTGATCGCTTCCGAGCCACCTTCGCCACCTGAAGTAGCATAACCCAATACATCATTATTTCCTATCCAGAGAGAGAAGAAGGTAGCATTAGCAGCTACCGCATCCTGAATGACACTGGTTGTTGGAGAGGAGGCAAAACGGACAAAATATGGATTAGCAGTCATTGGATTTGAGACAAGACCGGCAGGGTTTCCATAATTAGGGACGACCAGATGAAATGACTTAGCGCCCGGGACTCCAAAGTTATTTACACTATAACCAACGGGAGTCAATCCATCGTAATTAGTTCCGGTGGCAAGAATAGGCCCTAAAGAAGTGACATTGTCGCAACCAGTAGAGTAGCCCAGAACACGTTTACCGGGAAGAACACCATCTTCACTAGCAACCACAGGGATTGTAAATTGGCCACCGCCAACTTTAGCAAACTGCGTTGCCATAATAACAGGATAAGCATTCTGTTGAGCTGAGTGGTATAGAGCACCATCAGCATAGCCAGCAGTAAGAGAGTTTCCTAAAGAAACATACTTTGTGAAGTTTGCAGAGCCGGCAGAGGCTTCAAACTCATCGATCTTATTATCACACCCGGCAAAAAGAATTAAAGCGGCGGGTATTAAAAGTAATATTTTTCTCATGATATGATTCTCAAATAATTAGAAACTGTAGTTAATGCCAATACCTGGTACCATAGTGAATGTCTTATACTTACCACCAAAGTTAGCTGGTTTGTAGTAGCGTTCGCTCTCTAAACCATGCAATTGCAAGTAGCTAAGATCAATTGTAAGATTGTTGATTGGTTTATAAGAAAGACCTAGAGTAAAAGCCACCGTATTTAAACTAACTGTTTCAGGATTAAAATAATCTTCATTTGTAGGAGTTGCATCATAATAAGCACCAGCACGGACTGTAAGTTTATCATTTACAACATACTCAGCTCCGACTCTTGGAATGATACGATCAGAGTACAAACGAGGGTTATCTGAGTTCAACATTGAGCCAGCTGTCTCAAACGAGAAGGAGAGTGTATCATAAGTACCCCAAAAAACATAGTTAAGTTCAGCGGTAAGTAATAATTTGTTATTCACTTGCCATGCAACACCAAAATCGAGGTTAGCAGGAAGGGGTAATGTAGCATCAAATTTGTTGTTGGCTGGTACTAAAGCAGTGACCGACTGAGGCAGATTAAAAGTTGCATCTCCACCGGTTAACTCCATAGCGACCTTTGAACGATAGTTCAGGCCAATAGTTAACTCAGAAATAGGTTTGTAGGTTACACCCACATTGAAGCCCATTGCAGAGGTAGTACCAGATAGATTTGCAGATGAGGTACCGTTGTAGTTAAGAGCCTTATCAATTTCGACTTTACCGGTAACAAAAACGAAACCAGCACCAATGCCTAAGTTATCAGTAACCATATAACTCAAAGTTGGTTGAATATAATAGGCACGAAGACCAATGCTTTGAATAAGGTTCTTACCTTTCCAATCAGATGGCCATTCAGTACGGCTACCATATGGAGTATATACTCCTAGTCCGGCAACAAGTTTATCAGTAATCTTAGCCATTCCATAGAAAAAGAAAGGAGGGCTAACAGGATTGTCAGTTTTAGCAGAATAGTCAGATTCTAGTGATTGATAAGAGATCTTCGACATGACAGCACTTGCTCCGAGTGTAAAATCAAAGCGTTTTTGGTAGAATCCCAGACCACCGGGATTATAGAAAATGTTGCTTGCACCACTGTTAAGTGCAGTGCCGGTTAGACCCATACCATTCTGGCGTGAGCCTTGAAGTCTGACCTGATAGCCCCCGGCAAGTATATCGCCGGCTACTACTAGTAGACATGATAAAATCAGAATAGTCTTCCGCATAGAAAGAACAGTTTTAAATTAATGAATCACCGTAGATGACGGCTTGCTACAATTTTATCGAAAGAGTAATTAAATCTCCGTTGTTAGTGTTGGATTACAAGCCATTATGGCTTTGTTGTGCGTGTCCAGTAGGTTGTTTTCCCTATTAGGCTAACTCCGATATAGCCTCTTATTTTAAGCTTATTAGCTTCCTCAAATTTGATTAGACAGCTATAAGTTTTTCCGCTTTTAGGATCATAGATTGCTCCATCATTCCACTCATTGTCTCCATCAAACACAAAATGTTTAAGGATTTCAAGGTTAAGAATAGGCCGTTGCTTTAACGAATTATCCGGATTCTTTGAATCAAGTTTTTCCTTCTTGGTTACCGGATCAATGGGGATTTTAAGCCATACAATTTTACCATAGTATTTATCCCCACTCTTGTAGATTTCAACTTTTGCATCGGCATCTTGGTTAAGCCAAAAGCCTACAATGTCATTAGCCTTCTTTTGTGCACTTACCGGCAAAACAATCGCGAGGACAAATGCAAGAACGATAAACTGAATTTTGTTAGTCATGCTGGTTATTTGGTTGTTATCAACAGATAATTAAAACAAATGTTCTATAAAACACCCACAATTGCAAAAAATAATTAACCAACTGGTCAGATTTTTTTAAGGTGCCAAATGTAGTAACTTGTGATTAAAGATCAAATATTATGAGAAACAAAGGCCCTTTTTTTTCTGGTTTTAGTCATGGCGAACTTCGTGGATTAACTGTTTTACTGATACTTATACTTATTCTTTCGGGTTTAGCTTTCTTGATAAAATTTGACCAGGAGGTTAATAACATTCCCTTGAATAGTGATTCTATACAGAAAAATCTGGATGAGGTAATTGATAAAAAGCAAAAAACGTATCGTAAAGACTCAAACAAAAGAAGAGTCAATCGGGATCATTTGATGAAAAAGAAAGAAGTTTTGCTATTCAAGTTTGATCCAAATACACTAGATTCCAGCGGTTGGATAAAGTTGGGGTTTAGCCAGAAGCAGACCGCTTCAATACTTCGATATCGAAACGTTGGAGGCAAATTCAAGACAAAAGCTGATTTAGCAAAGCTTTATGTCATAGACAGTGAGAAATTCATACAACTTAAGCCTTATATTTCCCTTCCAGACTCAGCACCTAACATTGTCAAGTCCATGTTTCCAAAATATACCTCTATAAAGACGGATGAGTTAGTGGAGATAAACAGTGCAGATTCAGCAACACTTATACGGGTAAGAGGAATCGGCTCAGTATTCGCAAGAAGAATAGTTAATTACCGAAATCGATTAGGGGGCTTTTACAAAATAGAGCAACTTTTAGATATATATGGAATTGATACTCAAATTTTTTCTAACTTGGCTGCCAGATTAGATATTGATACAACTCTCATTAAGAAAATCTCTATAAATAAAGCTGATTTTAAATCTCTTATCAGACATCCCTATCTTCCCTATTA
Organism: Sphingobacteriia bacterium; assembly: GCA_021286705.1. Classification (GTDB taxonomy): domain Bacteria; phylum Bacteroidota; class Bacteroidia; order Bacteroidales; family TTA-H9; genus JAJTBW01. The sequence goes on along the minus strand of JAJTBW010000091.1, from coordinate 11,579 downwards.
CATTGTAAAAGCTATTATTAACTATAGAGAACGTCATCGTGGTTTTACTGAGTTAGAAGAATTAGAAGGTATTGATGGAATGTATCCAGAGTTGTACCAAAAACTAAGACCTTATATATTGATAGATTGATAGACTTATTAGCATCGATGGGCACTTTCTTATATCAGTTTATTTTGGTGGTTTTTTTTTCTTTGATCACATTTTGTGGACAAGGACAGGCAAGGCAAAACAAAGAGTTTTCTAAAATTGATTCTTTAATTGAGCTTTCTGAAAATTTACTTGGGAAAAAGCCCAAAGAGTCAAAACTTATGGCTATAAAAGCGCTGGAGATAAGTGAAACTGAACATGATAGAAAACGATTAGCATGGGCAGTAGAGACTTATGCTACAGCCTCATACTATCTCGGCGAAAAAGTTGAAGCGAAGAAAAACTACATAAAGGCACTTTTACTTTACCATGATCTGAATGATAAAGGTGGTGTAAGTTCAGTCTTGCATAATCTGGCTCTGCTCGAACAAGATAACGGTCGTTATCATAACGCCTTAAAGCTGTATCGTCAGGCGTTGGCAAACGATGAGAGTTCTTCTGATTACCAGGGAATCCTAACTACACGAAATGCACTTGCAACACTATTTCTTGACATGGAACAGTTTGCCAAAGCCGCTATCATGTTAGATTCTCTACGTATTCTTTCAAATTTATATCATTCGCCAAATGGAAGGCTCGACTATTATATTAATAAAGGAGTATACTTTTCTAAAACAGGAGCTTTAAATCAAGCTCAGACCCAATTCCTTAAAGCTTCGCTCTTAGCTGATTCACTGAAACTATATGAGGACAAAGTCTTAATAAAGCTAAACCTAGCAGAAGTTGCATATAAAAGAAAAGAGTTTGCTAAGTCATTGAAACTTTGTAATGAAGTATTAAAAAATGGGAACCTAACCAATATACAAGAGATCTTTGCCATGGCACTTTTGCAGAAAGGCCTTACTCTTGCTGCTTTAGATTCCATACCCAAAGCTCGTCAATTGTTCTCAAAGGCCCGAAGTTTGATTATTGTAAGCGAGAACTATCGACAAATGGGGCCTTTGATGCTTCAAATTGGGAATGCCCAATACGATTTCAGAAACATAGAAGAAGCTATTGTATCTTATAGAGAATCACTATTCTATGCTCGAAAAGCAGGAATGGTAAAGACTTTAGCAGATGTATATCGTGCTCTTTTCAATATCTATGATGAATTAGGAAAGGCCGACAGCTCAAAAATATACCTTAAAAATTTCAGATCAGTATTAGACACCTTAGAACTCTATAATAAAAAAGGGGCACAAATTGACTCTAGCTTACTACTTTATGTCGAACATGCAAAAGAGTTTGCCTCAGGTGCTGGGAAAACTAACAGCAGGTTCTCTACCACTGCCAAATGGATTATCCTTATTTTAGGAATAATACTAGCAGTAGGTATACTTGGATTGATTTTATTCAGAAGTAGAAAACGTAACCGTTTTAAACAAATAAAATGAAGACGATAACATTTGTATCGAAGTTTCACTGCCATTATCAACAGTTTATATAAACCAGATTAGCAACAATAATATCGTACAAGATTTTTTTTTATTCAAGTTTGCTCAAAATGTTAAAACAATTCAAAAAAAAAGTAAGTTTGCTAAGTTCTAATCAGCCACTTATCATGAACCTAAAGAAACTTCCATACTTAGTACTTGTGATAGCCATATCACTAACTTTTTTTTGGGCTTGTAGTACCGACGATGTAACAAGACCACAAAAAGTATACAAAGTTAAATACATGGTTACCAGTTTGATGAATAAGAAATCAAACTTTTACATCACCTATAGGAATCCCAAGTATTCCAATCTGGTAACTGAATATTTTGACACAATTGGTCAATGGTCTTTCCAGTTCAGTGGAACCACGTTTGATGATTTGTTCCTTTCAGCTATGACAAAGTCTGACAGCGCGAATATGATTGTATCCATCATTGTAGATGATGAAGAAGTTGCTGCGGCTATTGATAGCTGTCCTACCCCACTCGTCTGCGATACGAACTATGTCGCAGTCAAATATGTCTTACCATAAAGAAAACCCAACAAGATTTTATTGCCACAGAATCATTTTATTCTGTGGCTTTTTTTATACCCTGACATTTTTGTACTTTTCACTATTAAATTCACACCTGACCATTCCACCTCAACTGAAGAAATTTAAAATCCTATGAACCGATTTATTGCAGTCTTCAAAAAATTCCCGAGAACCTTCTGGACAGCCAACACGATGGAGCTCTTTGAACGTTGGGCCTGGTATGGGATTTTCGCCGTTTTTGCACTCTACCTTACACATGACAAGGCGTCGGGGGCATTAGGCTTTTCTCAAACAGAGAAAGGAATTATTATGGGTACCGGTACTTTCCTTCTTTACCTCTTGCCTGTACTTACCGGAGCACTCGCTGATCGTTATGGATTCAAAAAGATATTATTAATCTCGTTTATAACTCTGATTACGGGTTATATGCTTTTAACCCAAGTAAGTAGTTTCACGGGGGTGTTTTTAGTGTACCTTCTAATTGCCATAGGAGGCTCAATGTTTAAGCCAGTCATAGGAGCAACAATAGCTAAAACCACAGACGAAGAGACCTCTAGTATCGGTTTTGGACTCTTCTATATGATAGTAAATATTGGTGCATTCATTGGGCCATTGGTTGCCGCAAAGATGAGAGCACTCGACTGGAACTATGTGTTTATAGTATCAAGTGCCATAATTGCATTGAACACCATATTACTACTTCTTTTTTTTAAAGAACCGTCAACAGAGGCTAAAGGAGAACGATTCATAACAGAGATAAAAACAATTGGTAAAAATATCCTCTTCGTTATAAGAGATTGGCGTTTTGCACTCTTTCTAATTATCATTGCTGGCTTCTGGTCGGTCTATTTCCAACTTTTTTATAGTCTGCCGGTTTTTATAGATCAATGGATGGATACCTCCATTGCCTATCGAGCAATCGAGAGTATCTCACCCTCCATTGCTTCTGCAATTGGAACAGCTGAAGGAACAATCAATCCGGAGGTTCTTACAAACATTGACGCCTTCTACATTATATTATTACAAGTTCTAATTTCCGGCTTAGTCATGAGATTCAAACCATTAAGGACCATGACTGGTGGAATTTTAATAATGACCATTGGAATACTATTCATGTTTACATTTAAAAACCCTATGTTTCTGTTTTTCTCTATCTTACTCTTTGGTATTGGAGAGATGAGTACCTCACCGAAAGTGAGTGAATACATAGGCAGGATCGCACCGGAGGGGAAAGTAGCCCTGTATATGGGTTGTTCATATTTGCCACTTGCTATAGGCAATCTTGTGGCAGGATTTCTTTCTGGCACACTATTCGAGCACATTGCAGATAAGTCTACTTTGCTACAAAGCTATTTAGATCGGCATAAGGATTTATTGGATGGACATGAAATATCAATCAGCAGCACATCCGACTTTAACCTAATAGCAGAAAAGATGTCACTGACACCTGACCAATTGACACATCTTCTCTGGCGAGAGGAACAGCCATGGAAAATAGGTGTTCTATTTGCAGGAATAGGTGTTCTGGCATTTATCGCATTGTTACTCTATGATAGATTTGTAACCATAAAAAAGACAGATCAGGCATAACTGCCGGAATTGTTGCTCAATTGCAAACTACTGTGAAATTGACTTCAATCTGGAAGAATATCCTTAAATAGAAAAAAGTCAGTATCACATGGCAAAAATTGAACATAAAGCAGAAGAAAAGCAGATTAAGAGATCGCTTTTAATAGCCTTCTCATTAGTATCTGCTATTTGGTTAGCCAAACTCATTGAGATTACTTTTCAACTTGACCTCTCCTTTCTGGGGATTAGACCTTTTACATTACAAGGCTTATTAGGCATCATCACCACACCATTTGTCCATTCTGATTTAAAACATCTCTTTTCAAATTCTGCTCCTCTGTTTTTACTTACCTGGATTTTATTTGAGCTATATAGAGGAGATGCCTTAAAAATACTGATTGCAAATTGGATACTTACAGGCATTCTAACATGGTTTATGGGACGTGACAGCATACATATAGGTGCGAGTGGAGTAGTCTATTCATTAGCAGCCTTTCATTTTACCAGTGGAATTATAAAGAAGAATCAAAGATTGATGACTGTCTCACTATTAGTTATCTTTATCTATGGCAGTCTGGTTTGGGGTATCTTCCCTCAGTTCTTTCCAAATGAAAATATTTCGTGGGAATCTCATCTTAGTGGATTTATGGCAGGTGCAATTATGGCGTTTGCTTTCAAGTCATCAGGACCACAAAGTGAGTCTTATTTTGAAGATGAATCAGATGATGATGATACGGATATTCCATGGAATACACCTATACAGAATAATCCTGAAAGAGGCACAAATGAACCATCAAGTAATGAAAGGGTTTGAGTAGTGATTAAATTCTAATTCACAGATAATCAATTCTTATTCCAGATCTTTCTTTAACTAACATGCTACTTATTTTCACAAGAATATTCTTTTGTCATGTACTTCGATCAGAATAATTATTTTCTTTGCAAATCCAAACCATAAACAATGAAACGAGTAATCTATTTTCTACTTCTGACAGCAATAGTTGCTGCATGTGGTAAATCATCTTCATTCTCAATTAAAGGAGACCTGAAGAATCTACCAGACCAGATGGTCGTATTACAGATATCTACTGACACAGGAATGGTTCTTCTTGATTCAGTAAAATCTGTTGGTGGGAAATTTGAGTTTAAAGGTGAGCGTAATGATGCCATCATGGCAAATATTAGCTTCAAAGAGGCTCAAGGTGTAATTCCTTTCTTCCTTGACAATTCGAATTTCACAGTGACTGGTGATGCTTCTAATATTGCAGAAGCAACAATGACAGGCTCACCACTTCAAGAACTCTTCACTCAGTATAGAGCTGGATTTAAAACATTCCGAGATGAAGGAGAATCGCTATATCAGCAATATACAATGGCTGCTGAAAGTGGAGATTCTGTTACAGGCAAACAGATTGAGGAGAAGCTAAATGAAATTGAGAAACGTTCAACAGAATTTACCAAAGAGTTCATCAAAAAGAACAACAACTCTCCTATTGCTCCTTATCTAGTTCGTAGAGACCTGATCTACACAATGGATGAGAACCAGATTGACTCAGTTCTTGCCATCTTCGGAAGTGATATTAAGGAGAATAGCTACACTAAGTTCTTAGAAAAGAGAAGTGAATTACTAAAAAGCGTAGCAAAAGGAAAACCAGCTCCCGATTTCAGTGTAGCTGACTCAACCGGGAAAATGGTTTCATTATCTTCATTCAAAGGCAAGTATGTACTACTTGATTTTTGGGCATCCTGGTGTGGCCCATGCAGAATGGAGAATCCAAACTTGGTAGCAAACTATGCTCTTTACAAAGACAAAGGCTTTACCATCTTTGGTGTCTCTCTGGATGCAAAACGTGAACCCTGGCTTGAGGCTATATCAAAAGACAAAATGACATGGTTCCATGCATCTGATCTAAAAGGATGGAACTGTGCACCAGCTAAACAATATGGCGTTATGTCAATTCCTTCAAACGTTCTCATCGATCCTAATGGTGTTATCATTGATAAAAACCTAAGAGGCGAAGAGCTCGGAAAAAAATTAGCTGAGCTAATCAAATAATAAGCATTCTTTAAGAAATCAGTATTGTGCTTGGACTACCTTAACCTATAAGGTAGTCCATGTTCTTTTTATTAGGTTAAAATTCAATGGACAAAGTCGTTATCAAAAATCTGGAGTTCAAAGCAACAGAAGCCCCGCAAATAGAGGTCATTGAACTTAGTGAACTAGTTAGAAGAAATCAAAACTTACTCTTTGCCCCTCACAGAACCGAGTTTTTTCACCTATTTATATTTGAGGATTGCCATCCTTTGCATATCATTGACTTTAAGCCTACCCAAATTGAGCCAAATTCACTGCTTTTCTTAAACAAAGGGATTGTGCACCAATTTGATGAGAAGAGTAATTATCAGGGATGGCTTATTGTTTTTACAGATTCATTTTATTGTCAATCGACTGAAGATCTTGACTACCTTAATCGAAACCCACTTTTTAATGACATCCATGATAATCCTTTTCTTAAAGTATCAGGTACAATCATAAACCGGATTTTAAAGATCACAGCGGAGATTAATCTAAAACAAACCACCATCAGTAAACCACTATTAACCAGAATTAACCAAAACTTGCTTCACAATATTCTCTTGCTGGCAGAGAACGAAAAAAACATACAGGAGTCCTCTCCTGTACTTAAAACTAAAGACCTTGAGTATTATCTCACTTTTAAATCCCTCTTAGTTCTAAATCTTAAGGAAGAAAAAACGGTCACGTTTTATGCTAAGCAGATGCATATAACAGAGAGACGACTATATCAAACCACTACAACTATCGCAGGCAAAACACCCAAAGAAATAATAGACCAATACCTTCTACTGGAAGCCAAACGATTGCTAGCCCAAAACAAGAAAAACATCAAAGAGATTGCTTATGAGTTAGGTTTTAAAGAACCAACCAACTTCATTAAGTACTTTAAAAAACAAACCTCTCAAACCCCCATTGAATTCAAAGCCTCATGTTAAAGAATGTAGGTTACTTAAATGTATCATAGATTTACCATTTTTTACCTTTCGACGATCTCTTTCTAACCCTAGTTTTGCCTCTGGTTTCAAAAACAAAATCTTATAAAAAATGGACAAAAACAGGGAGGCATTAATTTCTTTTTATCGAAAAGCCTTAACAGTAAACGCAGAAACGACCCTGACAGAGGTATTATCATCAATCTTAGCTGACAACTTCGTCTCAAATGGGAGTATAGACAAGAAAGGGAAAGATCAATTAATAGGACAGGTTGGTTTCTTTTGGAAATTGATCCCAGACCTCAAATGGGAACCACAGGCTTTAATAAATGAAGGGGAGTTATACGTTGTTAGAAGTATTGCCACAGGAACACCTAATGGTGACTTTATGGGGCTTCCTACTGATGGAACTAAATTTTTTAGCATAATGACCATCGATGTACACAAAATCATTGATGGAAAGATCATAGAGGTTCATCATCTGGAAGACTGGGGAACTGCAATGAAACAGCTGAAATCTTAATAATGAGTAGAACAGGTAAACTATAAGTTTAAGGTTACCGAAATCTTGTATTCATTGATTGTCGGAAGTTAGGTGAAAAGGTAAATCTGCTTTATGTCAATTAAGCAAGTATTTACCTTTTTTCATGGGATGTATTAATGCTTAACATCCGAAATTATCATTAAAATCAAACATACTTATTCATTGAGGTTCATTAAACAAGAGGCATGAAGCACACATATATTTTATTAGGAGCAACCAATGGTTTTGGATTAGAGACAGGAAGACTTTTGGCATTGGCAGCAGATACAATAGTAATAGCAGCAAGGAATAAAGACAAAGGAGAGCAAATTGCAACGAATTTGAAGAAGATTAACTCAGCACTTACCACAGAAGTAATACTATGCGATTTAGCAGATAAACACTCAGTTGATCTCTTTATTAAACTTGTAAAAACAAACTATTCAAGGATTGATGCTATCATGAATAATGCCGGAGCCGTATTAAACAAAAATTTAAAGGATAAAACAGGTTATTCCTTAAACACAAGAGTCAACTTTATATCTCCTGCACAGATTTGCTTAGGATTAGAGTCACTATTAGTTAGAGAATCAGTGATCGTAAACACGGTATCAGTTGGAGAACATATCGGCAATCTAAACTTTAGCAATCTTAAAGAATCCTTGATGCATGCAAATTATGCTCAGGCAAAGAAAGCGCTCTTATTATTCACATTAGCGTTAAACAGGAAATGGAATAAACAGGAAATCTATGTCAGGGCATTTCACCCTAAAGTAGTATTGCCAATGGAGGACAAACCAAGATTTATAAAGTACTTACTATACTCAACAATCTCATCACACCCATTAAAAGTAGCAATATCACTATCAACATTAATACTAAACCCGGGACTGGAAGTATATCAAACGTTGGAAGGGGAAAAAGCAAAAATTTCAAAACAAGCCAATAATCTTGACAATCAAGCAGCAGTATTCAATTTTATAACATCGAATTCTGCCCTTTAATCTTACAAAATGATAAGTGAAGTAACTGGGAGTATAATCCATTAAAACCGGTGATATAGCGCAAATAATAGTGATAGCTTAATTGCTTTTCTAATCCAAGAGCAGAATACCTCTATCATAGATCTGCACAAAACTTAGTCTGAAACACAAATGGGTAAAAACAAATCGAATTCATGATAAAAAAACGCTGGAATGAATAACAATAATTCTTGCAAACCAGAAAGCAACCTTTATCGTCCAGTCATTGATTTGAACAAATGTGAGAGCGATGGAAGGTGTGTCAAAGTATGTCCGAAAGAGGTACTCATTATGAAAGAGATGACCTCAGAAGAAAATAGTAGGTTAACATTAAAAGGCAAACTTAAAACACTTGTACACGGGAAGTTAAAAGCTTCCGTTTTAAACCCAGATGCTTGTCAGGCTTGTGGTGACTGTATGCGTGTCTGTCCGGAAAATGCCATTAAACTAGAACAAAAGATAACAGGATCATTTTTTGAATGGGCAAAAAACAAAGGAAATATTCGTATTAAAACTCAGGAGGGTGATGAAAGAAGACTCTATGATATGATAACTCAACAATTAGGGGACTATCCTATTAATAGTCCATTTTAACCATTACCTCGATTCAGAAATGGTCAATCATTAATGAGTAACAATAAATAGAGGAGCTATTTAGACATCAATAACCGTCACAACAATAAAGTATGAATTATGGGCGATTATGATGTCTATCATCATTTCTGGGTCTGTTATCTACCAGATGCTCTATATTCTCCTTAATCTTTTTAAGGTTAAAGTTTAGATTGAGATTCATGAACCCTTTACCAGTGGAACGACCATCACCCCCTTTTCCACGGCCATAGATCTCTTCAACAATGTCATTGTATTTACGCATAATGACATTTCTCTTCAGTTTCAGGGTTGGGCTAAGTTCGCCTGTTTGAGGAGACCACTCTTCGCAAACCAATCTAAATCTCTTAATATTCTCGTGTGCTCCAAGGTTTTTATTTACTTTTTCCACCTCAATGCTGTATCGTTTAATCACATCAGGATGGTTGACCAACTCTTCATTATCTCTGAAATGAATCTTGTGCTTAGATGCCCAGAAGTGTAATTGGTTAAAGTTTGGAGAGATGAGGGCAGAGGCGAATTTTTCATTCTCGCCAATTACCATAATTTGTTCAATAAAGATAGATTCCTTGAATTTATTCTCGATACCTTGAGGAGCAATGTACTTTCCAGCCGATAATTTAAACATCTCTTTCTTTCGATCGGTGATTTTCAGGAACCTCCCATCTTCAAGAACTCCAACATCGCCCGTATGAAACCAGCCCTGTTCATCAATGACCAGAGCGGTGGAGGTAGGATCTTTATAGTAACCCTTCATTACATTCGGCCCTTTTACCAATATCTCGCCATCATCGTCAAAACTAACCTGAACACCCTCCAGAATAGGACCAACAGTCCCAAATTTTAAATTAGGAGACTCCGCATGGCTAACAGCAATAACTGGTGCTGTCTCAGTAAGACCATACCCCTCCATAACCTTCATACCGGCAGCCCAGAATAGACGAGCTAATCGAGGTTGCAAGGCACTTCCACCTGAAACAATTACCTTGACTTCACCACCCAGAGCATCTCTCCATTTCGAGTAAATCAGTCGGTCAGCCAACCTATGTTGCATATTATACCACCAACTTCTACCTGAAAGTTTATAGTTAAGAGCCAAGTTCATTGCCCAGAAGAATATAGTCTTTTTGATCCCAGAAAGATCTTTTCCGGCTGTTACCAGTTTATCGAAGATCTTTTCAAGCAATCGAGGAACTGAGTTAAAACCATCAGCTTTAATCTCCTTAAGATTCTGGGGAATTGTCCCCATGTTCTCTGCATAGTAGATGCTAATTCCCAGATATTGAAAATGGTAATTCATCATCCTCTCATACACATGACAAAGAGGGAGAAAACTTAGTACTTTATGCGAGTGATTCAGTGGCTGAACCTTAGAGGTGGCGATAAAATTCGAGACAAGATTGAGATGGGTCAACATAACACCCTTAGGGGTACCGGTTGTACCTGAGGTATAGATCAAAGTAACAACATCATCGGGAGTAATTGAAGCAGCCAAGGCATTGACTCTGCTTTGAAACTCATTCCTTTTTGATTTACCCAGTTCAACGATCTCAATCCAATTCAGTTCACCTTCTATCTGATTAAAAGTATAAACTTTATTGATGGAAGGCACATCAGAAAGTACCGGTTTTATCTTATTAAGTAATAGCTTATCAGATAGAATAATGGTCTGTGCATCACAATGATTCAAGATATATCGATACTCTTCAGGCCCAATAGTTGGATAAACAGGAACATGAATAACGCCAACCAGTGCCATTCCCATATCTACAAAATTCCATTCAGGACGATTTGAAGATACAGTCACAATCTTATCACCCTTACAAAATCCAAAGGAGAGAAGACCGCATGCGAAATTCATCGCGTACTCTATATAATCATTGGAACTGTATTTTATCCATTCACCGTCTTTCTTACCGGCTAGTACATCTGGTTTCACGAAAAGTTGGCTATAACGCTCCAACAAGTCAAAGGTACGTGTTACCTCCATCAGCTTAAATTGATTAATAATTCCTTACGTGTTTCTAGTGATATCAGGCGTAACAGAAGTTGATATTTACAAATGTATATTAACCATCTGGTTAATCACAACAAAAAGAGGGGCGCAAATTAAAAAAAAATCTGTAAATGAGCTGAAACATTCTCATAAAAGTTGTTTCCTGACTGCGAAACTTTCATTGGCCATGTTTTATATTATACTGATAAAGAATAAACTAAAAAACTCAAGGACGCTCTTTTGGGTGTCCCAGAGTAAGATTGAATAATTTCACTAGCCTGTTTATTCAAAAAAGACAGGAAAGAATGCAGGAAATCAATATTATGCAACTGGTGTCGAGATCCAGGATTTAGCTTCTGGCTTTTGGCATTTAGCTTCTGGCTTCTGGCATTTAGCTTCTGGCTACTGGCATCTGGCCAATCTTGAATTCTTGAATTTTGAATCTCTAATGCCAGCCACAAATCGTCATGCTCCAATTCTCTAATAATCAGCATCTCTAAAGCATCTCTCTTATATCTCTCTTATATCTCTCTTATGACTCTCTTATGTTCTCTTATGTTCTCTTATGACTCTCTTATAACTTTTACTCGTCCCGTTCATATCCCTTGATCTACTGAAACTGGAGAAGAAACAAAGGATACAGTGGTTTTAACTACGCTCAACCACTGTATCCTTTGTATCCCTCCTGCTTTTCTCGACTCCAGCTCTTGTTCTCCTCGACTCTAGCTCTTATGCCTCTCCCTATC
>JAJTBW010000294.1 GCA_021286705.1 Sphingobacteriia bacterium | reverse complement strand
CGATGATTACATTATAACGCTAAGATATGAACTTTGAGTCACTTACCTCGTCAAAGCAGAATCCACTGCATAATCTGGGTTTAACAAAAAATATTTCTCACGATTTTACAAAACAGGTTGCTATTGCCTTGAGAACAGAACAAAAGTCACTCTTTCTCAAAATATAATTCTCCCAAATAAACGATTCATAAGGTCATCCATCTCCAAATCACATAGTCTCCTAGTCACATAGTCTCCCCCACCCCTTCTCAATTATGCTTTATCGGCTTCGGCTCCGGAGTACTCCCGGGGATGATACTTAAAACCACCTCATCAGTGCCGGTACATCCATTGGGTGAGGTAACAGTTACCGAGTAGGTACCCGTATTGATTACTGTAATAGTTGGAGTGGTCTCTCCTGTACTCCAGAGGTAAGTCCACTGCGGATTAAAGCCTGCATTAAGAATCACCGGTTGATCCTGACAGACCATTCTATCGGGGCCAAGGTTTGGCATTGGTTGAGGTTCTATGGTGAGGTTAAGGGTAGCTGTATCGTAGCGCATATCTACGTGCCTAACGATCATCTTAACGGTATAGATTCCAGGGGTATTGAAGATGTGTTCAGGAGTACTATCATTCGAGAAGTTAGCCACCCCACTGGATGGATCGCCAAAGTCCCACCACAAAGAATCCGGTGGGGGCCAGGTGTTGGGCTCAAAACAAATCGAGGCTCCCTGACAAAAACCAGAGTGATTAATATAGGCGAAGTAGCGCTGAACAAAAGATGGGAGACATTCCCTAGAGGATCTACCTTGAAGCGCAACATAGTTATCTTGATATCCACATTGGTCAACAGGAAGATCAGGATATTGAATAACGCTCAAAGAATCAATACCAGCAACTACCCCATTTCGTTTAGATAAATAAATCTTATTATCAGGCCCCAACTGCATTTTCCCATAAAAATTCACATCAACAACCTTCTCTCCTGATTTCACAAACTCCGTTGAATCAGTTTCACTAGCATTAAATCGCCAGATGCTATTATGACAAGTCGAATAATCTACAGCAAATACATATAGATACTTATTACTAACTGAAAACTCAGTAGAATAAAGCGTCCCAAATCCAGGTACTTTAAAAGTAAATAACGATGTAATAATACCAGTCAGTGGGTCAAAAGAAAAAAGACCCATCTTATCATCCTCTGTTACCACTGCAATTTTCATCCCATTAGGAGAGACTCTGATGCGTTTCGGAAATAAACCGTTAGCCATCCATGAGGTCAAAAGAGCAGAGATACTAACCACGGGGAGGTGAAGACCGTCCTTTGTTAGCAGATAGGAATGAAATCTCTTAGGACTATCTGAAACAGGAACAATAATCCAATAATCACTATTATTCTGATGGACTACCGCAGTAATTGATCCATCAGACAACTCAGCTCCCGAGACTACTATATTTTTAGATCCAGGTATAATCCCTCCCAAACCATTATCTAAAGTCATATCAACTATACTATACTCAAATGTATAACCAGGAGGAGAAGGAGGTAATTTTATCCAGTCATTTGTAAAAACATAATACATAGAGGGACTACCAGGCAAAGGAACGCTTATTACACTTTCTTGACTGTTAGCACCATGTAAACCATACGCATTCAACATATATTGATGCTGTCGATTATATAATGCAAATCCATTCGTATAAAACAATAACTGACCAGAAGAATCTGAGATTACATTGGAAGTAAAAGATGCCCACATGGCACTATTCAATAAAACGGCTGGAGGTGATCCATTCTGAAAAGTAACACCTGCTTTGGCTCCAAAATACCAGTTATTCCACTCACCTTGAGCGAATAAGGAAGCATTATGGAAAATTAGCCCCAAAACAAAACTGAAACGTAATAGCTTTAACAGCATAATTGATAAAATATTTCAGTAGAAACAGCTATGAGTAAAATCAGTCTTATCTTACATTTAGAAAAACAAATAAATATAAAGTAAGTTATGGAGTCTGACAAAATCATCAGACCCCATACATCTAACACAGCTACATATTAATAATAAGACCACTCGATAATTCTGAAATATCGCACCATTCTGATGCACGCTTCCTAATAACAGTTTTCTCATTTGTTAAATTTGCAACTCCTACAAGTGCAACTCCCACCCTATAATAGTCCTTATGATACAGCGATGGTATCCAGACAGGTAGATTCTGCACAAAAGAAATCGGAAGAGAAAGACTTGTAACCGGCATATTATCAACCACCATAACTGAATCACCAACATAACCATCAGCTGTAACTACCCTGGCATACAACTCATAATGATTATAATCAATAGCTGGTGTTCCACTATAATTTACGGTACAATCAACAAGAACTGGTTGAAAAGATTGCGCTTCCATTGGTTTTGAGAAGGAGAGTAGACCAATTAAAACTACCAT
>JAJTBW010000090.1 GCA_021286705.1 Sphingobacteriia bacterium | reverse complement strand
CAAGCATAACAGGCATGACTAACATAAGCAGATTTTCTGACTCATTAGCTCTTTCAGTTGGAAGAATGATGCCTGCTCTCTGAGGTGCAGAAAGCTCAATCTTTATCTCAGTTGAGTCTACATTTTGGAGCATTTCAAGCATGAATTTTGAGTTAAAGCCAATCTCCATGTCATTGCCATCATACTCACAGGGGAGCTCCTCTTTAGCGTTATTTGCAAAGTCGATATCTTCAGCTGAGAGGTGCAATAGTTGACCAGATATATGGAAACGAATCTGATGCGTTGATTGGTTAGCATACAATCCGATACGACGGATAGCATTCAGAAGCATTGCTCTGTCAATAATAAGCTGGTTTGGATTGTCTTTTGGTATAACCGCTTCGTAATTGGGGTATTTACCCTCAATAAGTCTGCATATCAGCTTATAGTTATCAAAGCTGAATGAGGCATTGGTTACATTAAACTCCACCTTGATAGGCTCAGATGCCTGATTTAAGATATTCTTAAGACTATTCAAGGGTTTTTTAGGCATAATAAACTCGGCGAGCTCAGGACTCTTCACATCAGTACGTTCATACTTTACCAACTTATGAGCATCAGTAGCTACGAACACAGAACCCTCTTCTGTGAATTGGAAAAAGACGCCTGACATAGTAGGTCTAAGCTCATCACTACCGGTAGCGAAAATGGTTTTATTAATACCGATTATTAGCGCTTCAGGATCAATAGAAATAACTACGGGGTCACTAAGTGTAGGAGGCGTAGGATAGTCTAGGGCATTATGACCAGATAATCTGAAGTTAGCGTTACCAGCAGAGATATCGATACTTTGGGATTCAATATTGATTAAAAATGTGACTGGAACATCAGGGAAAGTCTTAAGCGTATCAATAAGAATTTTTGCAGGTATAGTAATACTCCCCGGTTCATCCAGCATATCCAAATTCAGCTTGACAGTGAGCCGGGTTTCCATATCTGAGGCAGTAATCTCTAAAGAATTCTCTTCTGCAACAAAGAGAAAGTCGTCGAGAATGGGAAGCGTGTTACTAGAGTTTAGAACGCCATTAAGAGCCTGAAGGCTTTTCAACAATGTGTTGCTTGAGATGATAAACTTCATATGCCAGGGATTATTGGTTCTGGAGCAAAATTATATTGGTATTCAATTTATTATATAGCTGTTACAAGAAGGCTTGAATTAGAAATTTGCTAGCCTTGTGAAGCAAATTTACACATAAATAAGTTCTATGTTACTTTTTCTCATTAAGATTGTCATTAGTTTCATCAACCGATTTCTTCAGTTTGAATTTCTGTTCTGTCCCATTCAACAAGCGTTTTATGTTTTTATGATGTGTTGCAGGAACCATAATAGCTATTCCAAGGCTCAATAAAATCAATGGGATTGATCCAGTTTCTGAAGGGAAGACAAAGATTGCAAAAACGGGGAACAAGATGGCAGAGGTGACAGATGAAAGCGAGACATATCCAAAAGCAAAGAGAATAACAAAAAAACATATAGCCACTACTGCAACGGACAGAGGAAAAAGAGCTATACAGATTCCTACCAACGTAGCGACACCCTTGCCCCCTTTAAAGCCAGTATATACTGGAAGAATATGGCCTAAAACAACAGCAACGGCAAAACTCAGTCTAACATACGACCAGGTAGGTTCAGCCATCTGATTTACGAAGATATGAACCAATGCAACGGCTAACCAACCTTTAAATACATCGAGTAATAAAACGGCGAGGCCGACTTTAGGCCCTAAAACACGAATCGTATTTGTTGCCCCTGCATTTCCACTGCCATGTAAACGAACATCAGTCTTAAAAAACCACTTACCAATCCATACAGCAGAAGAAAACGACCCGATAAGATACGAGACAATTACTCCGGCAATAATGTTAACAACTTGACTTTCCGTCATCTTATATTATTATTAGCTCATTTAAACAAGGTGGCAAACGTAATTAAAAACTTTGGAACGAAGTTTACAATTAAAGTTTTTTGTTTTCAATATCCGTTTTAAATTTAGCAGCATCTGTAGCAGGAGTGGCAGATAATTTATATGCTTTCCATTTCTTTCCTTTGGTATTCTTTTCAGACTTCTTATTGAAGGCTTCATCATTATCTGTCAACTTGGTCATATAATTCAGATTGGAAGAGGACATTCTAAGTGAGCTCCCTCTTCCAAACTCAAAGTAATAAAACAGACCGGGAAAAGGCTCAAAATACATCTTCAAGTCATCTTCTTTCTGTCCTCTTTTTCTCGTGATTTGAAACCACACAGGAACCTTTTTGTTCAGGGTCTTACCAAACAGCATTAGAACATCGGCTTGTCCTTTTGCATTAAAGCTTTGATCTTCTTTATCCCAAACAAATTTCAGACCTGAGATGATCGTTGCATTTTTTAGATTCTCACTAACCACGGGTTGTCCGGTAGCAATAGTCTTCCGAAACTGGGTTGCCTGATCAGTGCCTAAAAGATCAGCAAGTGGCTTTTGTAGTTCAATAGACCCACCCGAAGCAGGGGGAAGTGGAACTTGAGTAAAATCGTTAAACATAATATCTACAACCTCAGGCAGATTGTAGCAGTCTATCATTATAAGAGGTTCCATTGCAGGAATAGAATCTATTTCTGTTAAACTAAATTTTCCAGCCAGACCAACTTTAAACTCAGGTGCAAACTGCAAATGCAGGTCTATAGGGCCTTTTGCATCAAGATTACAAGTTGCAGTATCAATTGAGATCATTGTGCCCGGTGAATCGACATCTTTCAGTGACTGCGCCGAACGAACGATATAGGATTGGCTAGATCCAGAGAATCCAACACCTCCAATAGCTCTCATAACTGATAGATCCTGCGATTTATCAACAGGAGAAAAGAAAGTAGGATAAAAATGACCTCCATCAGCCTCCATCATAATGGCTGCTCTAAGCTTTTCTCCTTCTGAAGTCATTGTTGTGTTATTAAGAGTAATTGAGACCTCATTAGGATTCACAATCGTGTCAAAAACAAACCAAACAGGCTTTTGTAGCTTACACCTTGACAAATGATGTAGCTTGGTGTCTCCCTGAAAACGTAGAAAAGGCTTATTAGCCTCAAAAGCGACACTACCCTTAAACTCAAAAGCCTCAGAAAGCCTAAACTTCAAACTATCTTTGATCGCAGATCCTCCATAAGTTATTCCAGTCAAAGTATCTGTATGAAGATTATCAATCTTCAGATTGTAATCAATTTTTCCGCCATCGGTATAATGAAAATAAGCATTCCCAAATAATTGATGTTTACTCTTAATTACCGCATTAGCAGAATGAAGTACATGTATCAGAGAATCATGAATAGTTGCAACCTGTATATTTGTGAAAGGCTTCATGACCCCCTTCTTTCCAACTGATACCAATCCATCATTTAAAACCAAAGCTGCATCAGCAACCCGAATATACCTGACATCTCTGATGCTCAATTCACTCTTCAGAATATCGAATGAGGCACCAAAACCAATAAACTGAAGACTATCGGCACTCTGCGAGGTGGCTGTAAAGAGTGGCCCCTGAAACAGGTGCTTCTCATCCCCTAAGATAAGATCACGAGCCGGCAAAGACCAAAGTCTCTTTTTAAGCTCATCATACCCCGCAGAGGTTAATTCAAGCCTGGCCTTATCCATCTCCCAAACAAAATCAGGAATAGTACTCTCATAGTTATTCAAGGGAAAGCGAATTACAGATTGAGCTTTATTGGTATGGAAGTCAGCTCTTCTATTCTTTAAATCAAAGAAAGAGTTATAATTATCAGCGATAAGGGTCACATCTTTCCCATCAGGAGTAAACAGTTTAAAGTCAGCCGTATCTGCTCTATACTCTCTGTTTTTAAACGTGAAGTATTTTGACTCTGTCTCTGATTGCTCAAAGACTGCATTTCCCTGAGCTTTTAATCCGGTAGGTTCAAAAAATAGTCTACCTGTTAAGGCAACCGCATCATCATAGAGACCAATAGGATATTTTCTACTTACCACCTCTAATCTATCCTTATATGGCACCCAAATCTGTTTAACATATTTACCGTTGACGGAGGGAAACTCTATCCCAGTCTCTACGGGAGATATCTGAAAGGATTTTGCATACCCGGTCATTTTCTCAGGGAAGAAGACCAGATCAGTGGTATCAGATGAGTTGGTTGTATCAGTAAGGGTAACCGAGTTTAGATAAACTAACTTGCCATCGCCTCTAAGTCCGTTATTTGATAAGTCTATTCGCCCTGTCAATGTCCCTTTACTCGAATTTTCAGTTAGATAAGTGGGCATCCCCTGCTTACCTGTTTGCATCTCAAATCCAAGAGAGTAGTCAGGACGGACTACAAGTTGATTTCTTAAAACTGGAAAAATACCTGAAGTAGTAAGAAATCCTTGAAATTTTAACTCACTCTTTTTAATTCTATTCAGGTTATTAACCTTAAATGGATTTACAGTATAGTAGAACTTTCTTCTATCATACTCCTTTCCAAAGCGGCCACGATTGTAATATAAATAGGCATAACTGGTATCGGAGTTAAACTCAGGAAAACCAACAATCTTCTGATTCTTACCTGATTTGTTGTTAGGATCATCAATAAATAGTCTACCCGATAATCTCTCCAGAACAGAGTTCAACCGAAAAGCCTTGGGGTCACCGGCAAGATTAGTTGATGTAGTATCCAAAACCCAGATTTTCAGAGAATCGACCTGAGGAACCTTTACAATGAAGGGTTCATAAAAGAATGTACTGGTATCACTCGTAAAGAAGTGAAACAGGCCCCCATAGAAGCTACCATTAAAATACATATCACGATTTTTCCCCATGGTAACACTTCTATGTGATGGGAACATAACTACTCGTTTAGAGTAACTCAGAACAACTGTATCTGTAGAATAGATTCGCATTCTAAGTTTTCTTAAGTCAATTGCAGCATTTGTTGTAGCACCTTTTGATACCAATGTGATCTCATCATAATCACTCTTTTTGCTTTTCGCTTGTGTGTAATGGATCAACTTAGGTCTGACGACAAATTCATCGTTTAGAAACTTGTAATTCACAAAGCCACCTGCCGCTATTCGAATGATAAACATTCGGGCTTGTTCAGGGGTCATATTCAAGGCTGATGCGAGCCAGGCAACAGAATAAGGACCAGGTGCATCCTTACCAGTGATTCTCAATAATTGATCGAGCGGATTAATCTGGTCATAACCTTGTAGTTTGTTATATTCTCCGATTGAGAAATTATTCTCTGAAACGATCAATGCGTCACCCTCTTTAACCAAACCTGTACTCTTTCTGAAAGCAAAACTTCCATCATTCATATTCCATATTAGTCCAGCTGAAGTGATCTCCGTCTTATGATAAGTGCTGGTAAATGGACTCTGTGAGAGAAGACTCCTCCCCTGCGAACAGGTTAGCACCTTTTCTTTTATATCATATGTTGCAATGGTATTTGGATGATAGATCGAATCACCATCAAAAATCATAGATACGGCTGCCTCAGGGGCACTAATATACCTGGGGGTAAGTAAGTATATCTTAGCTCGAATAATAGCACGACCTCTTGGTTTTCCTTTAATCTCAAAGCGACTGGTCTTACTGGGGTCACCACCCAGGACAATTCGTGAACCCTCAATACCAATACCACCTACATATTTTGTATTAGGGATAAGCTTCTCAAATTGGATATTATCATCATAAGAAGAGAACTGAGGATAATCTTGTCTCACAGCATCCCTAAAATTCACAACCAGTTTTCCTTTAACAGTTGACTGAAGAAGTTTATGGACAAAATCGCACGAGTCAGCCTGAAATTCCGGGAGTTGAAGATTGATAGAATAACGGCCAAGAGTTACATACAACGAGTCGGCAGGGAAATTAAACTTCTCCCAGGTAATTACTCCTTGATGACCAGCCCATGTTTTATTTAAAGGTCTGAAGATACCAGAGGTGGCTCTAATTGTATTACCCGGCATTCTTGTCTGGCAGGTCAATTCAGTCTTGGTAAAAAAGAACCCTGTGGATGTATCTGAAGCAATTGAAAATTCACTATTATTTGTTTTCCAGGTAGCAAGTGGAGTCTTTAATAACACCGAATCAGAAAGCATCGATTCAGTAGCCTGGACATATTGAGAATACCTTCCAGAAGTCTCTGTTTCCAATAAATAACGATTAACCTTTAGCCAGCGAAGAAGTTGTTCACTACTCTGTCTTCCACTGAATAGTATGAGAGCCTCAAAAAATCCAGATATCTCAGGTTGAGGCTTAAAATTTCGCTCAATCAGCTTATTTAATGTCTCAACAGCTACTGTTTTAACTGATGAATTCGATTCCCTCATCCACCAATTTTTAACACCATTAGTAAGTTGATCACCTTTATTTGCTGGAAGACCTTTAAGAAGTGATTCAACCTGAACAATAAAAGTCTCTTCAGTAATTTGAGTTTTTTGTCCGTGTAATGGAGTGATAAAAAGCAGAAACAGACTCGATAGTATAATAAGTCTTTGAAAAGTAAAGCAACCTTTATTAATCATGAACTAAGCTGTTGAAGGGTTAAAGAAAAAGGCCTTGCCTCAAGACAGGTAGAGGCAAGGCTATAAAGATAGAATTACTCTCTTTCAAAAGAGAGGGCGACCCAGTTATTTCTACTTCTGGCCCCTTTGAGTTGGAATCCAAAGCTTCCCGCTTTCGATGTAATGGCCTCAATATCCTCCTCATAGAAACCACTTAAAAAGAGATGAGAGCCAGTATGAGCTATTGTAGCATACGAACCCATGTCCTTAAGCAAGATATTGCGATTTATATTAGCAATAATAACGTCATAGGTCTGCTCATTTTTCAATAGTTCAGCATCTCCAAGTTCTACTACTATATCAGGAGTATCATTGAGTTGGATATTTTCAAGACTGTTTTGATAGGCCCATTCATCATTATCTATCCCTTTAGTAAATGCTGAGCCTCTTTTTTTGGCTAAGATGGCAAGTATACCTGTACCACAACCCATATCCATAACAGACTTTTCAACCAAGGGCTCATCAAGTAACCAGGAGATCATTAAAGCTGTTGTTTCATGGTGAGCCGTCCCAAATGACATCTTAGGTTCAATGACTATCTCTAATTCATAGTCATTATTTGATGGATGAAAAGGAGCCCGAATAAGACATCTGTTGTCAATAACTACAGGTTCAAAGCTACTTTCCCAGACTGCATTCCAGTTTACGGTCTCTATGAGTTTCTCGGAATAATCAGTTTTGAAGTCCAGCATATCGAGCATCTCCTTTATGGCATCCGCATCATAGGCAGCTTCAGGGACATAAGCCAGAATACCCCAGTCTGTGGTCTCAAAGCTCTCAAATCCTGCCTCCCCGAGAACGGCCATGATTAGTTCAGCCTGAACTAAAGGTTGCTCTAACCGAAAACTAAGTTCGATGTAATTCATGCCTAGAAGGATTGTACGATTGTTATAAAATCTTCAGCCTTTAAAGAGGCTCCACCTATAAGACCACCATCAACATCTTTATTAGCGAAAAGTTCCTGAGCATTCTTTGCATTGCAGCTTCCACCATAAAGGATTGTGATATCATCGGCTACCGACTGACCATATTTCTTACTGATAAGAGTTCTTATATATGCATGCATCTCTTGAGCCTGTTCTGAAGTAGCTGTCTTACCGGTTCCAATAGCCCAAACAGGTTCATAAGCGATTATTACACCATGAAACTCATCAGCTGATAGATGGAACAGACCTTTCTCCATCTGCTCTTTTACAACATCGAAATGTCTATTTGCCTCCCTCTCTTCTAAGAGTTCACCAATACAGAAGATGGGTTCAATATCATTAGCAAGCAACTGCTTAACTTTAATAGCCAAAGTCTCATCAGTTTCACCAAAGTACTTACGTCTTTCAGAGTGGCCAATGATGCAGAACTTTACACTCATAGAGGCAAGCATAGAAGCAGAAATCTCACCGGTATATGCTCCTGCATCAAATTGACTTACGTTCTGAGCACCAACACCAAAATCACATTCCAATGCTATATCCTTTGCCATTTCAAGATAGGGAAAAGGAGGACAGACCACCACTTCAGAAGCTTTTGTCTTGATCTTATCCAACTCATCAGCGATTGCCGATAACAATTCCTCTGCCTGATCAAATGAGTTATTCATTTTCCAGTTCCCCGCAACTACATTTCTTCTCATGATTACAATATTTGAAATTAAAAAATTACCTTAAGTTATTCAGTTTGAATTGAAGTATCAAGTCCGGGCCATCTTTTCAACAATTCTTCCGCATCCGGAAGTCCTTTAAGATTCCATTTATCAACAACAATACCTTGATGCATGAGAATGACACCCGGATTTGCACGAACCATTGTTTTCAGAACAATATCATCAGCAGAGAGCATATCAAAAAGATTGCCATGTTTCTCGTTATAAGCAATTGCTTGCTCAGGAATTACCGGTGAAGCAACAGCTATAATACAATTATGGTTGGCAAGCTCTTGCCCCATTTTAACAAGTCTTTCCATTGATTTGCTATTAAGGGTCTCCTCATCCCAAACTATTGCGATCAATTGATATTGAGATCCCTTTAGGTAACTATCCGTCACATCACCACCACTCATATCAATAAGCTGAAGTTGATGCCTAAGGGCAGCTGATGGGTCATCTATCCTTGTACTTACAAAAGTCCATTGTGATAACCAGACTGAGTCATTATATGGATAGGCATGACTCTCATATTCTTTAGTCTCCCCGGTAGAGTTATTCTTATAGGTCACGAAATACTTGGCAGGGATATCAGTAGCCGGGTACATATTTTTCCCAACTTTCCAATCCATAAAATCAATTAAGGGTAGACGTTGGAAAGCATACAGACTGGTACCACTCATCAAGAGAACTCCTATGACAGCAATAAGAAACTGTTTTGGCAAACTCCACGATGGCTTTTCAAGCCTTCTGGTATATAACAGAATGCCAACAAACACCATCAAAACAACATTCTTAAGGAAGGTCTCAATATTAGTAAGCTTTATAGCATCACCAAAGCATCCACAGTCAGGAACCGGATTGTAAATAGCATCGTATAAAGTTACTATTGTAAAAAAGGTCATCATGGCCGTAACCAGATATGTGGTTACCCTTGGTAGGGCATTCCAAATTAAAGCCCAACCTAGGCCAAATTCAGCTGCACACAACAGGACACTTAAAAAAAGTGAAGCAGGAATTGCCCAATCCATTCCATAAGCGATAAAATAGTCTTCAATTCTAAAGCTAGTGCCTAGGGGATCTTGCCCTTTTACGAATCCTGAAAAGATAAAGGTCAACCCTATCAGATAGCGACTAATAATTCTTAAAGTCTTCATAGATATAGTTATTTCTTTTCCTCATTTAACAATATCATAGCAAAAACAGAATAATTCAGAATGTCATGATAGTTCCCAACAGCACCTTCCGAAACGATCGTATTTCCATTATTGTCTTCAATCTGCTTGATGCGAAGTAGCTTGACCAGGATCAGATCAGCTATAGAACTAACCCTCATATTTCGCCAAGCCTCACCGTAGTCATGATTTTTCTTTTTCATCAATTCAAATGCTTCCTGAATATGCTGATCATATAACTTAACGGCTTCATCAAAATTGATATCAATACTTGTTGTAGGCGTCTTAGAACACTGGATCAAAGCAATAGCCGAATAATTTACCAAGGCAATAAACTCAGGATATTCACCCTCATCAATCAGATGCACTTCATTATTTTGCAGACTAATAATTCTTTTAGCTTTGATATACATTTGATCGGTAATAGAAGGAAGTCTAAAGACACGCCAAGTTGCACCATAATCTTTAAGCTTGTCAATAAACAAATTGCGGCATTCGGTAAGGACAGAAGAAAACTGATCGAATGTAGGGTTCTGCATTGTTGTGTAATTTCGTAATCTGAATTAACGTTGTTTATACTAACAAAGGTAAGACTTTCTGAATTTATGAATAATCTGCAAATAGATCTATCCAACGATAAGCCCCTCATTATGGGAATCCTTAACATTACCCCTGACTCATTTTACGATGGAGGGCAACGATCTACAATGGAGGATTACTTGAGACATTGTGAAAAAATGCTGCTTGAAGGTGCTGATATAATCGACATTGGAGCAATCAGCACTCGCCCCGGAGCGGAAGAATTAGACTTCAATCAGGAGCTTTCCAGGCTATTACCTATTATAAAATCAATCAGAAAAGAATTCCCCTCTGTCTATCTTTCTGTTGATACATGGAGAGCCCAAATAGCCAAAACGCTTTACCAAGAAGGCATTAATATGATAAATGATATTTCAGGAGGTGTATTCGAACCCGAGATTATGCAAGTGATAAAAGATTGTAATCTTGCCTATGTTATGATGCATATACAAGGACGACCTGGCACGATGCAGGTGGCACCTCACTATGATGATGTCGTTAAGGAGGTCTTTGGTAGTCTTACAGATAGGGCCAATGATCTAAAAGATGAGGTTAAAGCACCTATTGTTTTAGATCCTGGTTTCGGTTTTGGAAAGACTATCGAACACAATTACATCCTGTTAAACAACCTAGAGAAGCTTACAAACAGTGGCTATCCCGTTTTAGTTGGTGTATCAAGAAAATCTATGATATACAAACTTTTCAACACCACACCTTCCGAGTCGCTCAATGGCACCACTGTTATCAATACACTTGCACTGATGAAAGGAGCAAAAATACTAAGGGTTCATGATGTAAAAGAGGCAAGAGAGTGTATTGAAATATTCTCCATGTTAAATAGAGCCGACAATAAATCTACCCTGACCAACACGAAGTAGATGGGGAAATAAATTATAATTTTGAAGTTAAAACAATAGCAACATGCCCGATCTACTCCTGAGTGGTTTTCTGCAGTTCAGACTCCTTGATGCCATCGATATCATTTTAGTAGCACTCTTACTTTATGAATTATTTAACCTTCTGAAGGGGACGGGTGCCATCAATATCTTTTTCGGAATAGTTGCTGTCATTATCCTTTGGAAAGTCGTCACTGCCTTCGAAATGATCCTCTTAACCGAGATTCTTGGTGCATTTATCTCTGTAGGATTCATTGCCTTGATTGTGGTGTTTCAGCCTGAAATCAGACAGTTTCTTTTGCTACTTGGCACGACCTCCTTTATGGCAGGAAACAGAAAGAGAAGATTTCTCTTTTGGCGCATATCAATGGAAAACGACGAGAAACTTGAAGTTGACAAGATTGTAAAAGCCTGTCAAAGCATGGGTAATCAAAAGACCGGAGCCTTAATCATTCTGGCAAAAACCAATGAACTTAAGGCCTATATTCAGACCGGAGAACTAATCGATGCTCGTTTATCAGATCAATTGATCGAAACCATATTCTTTAAAAACAGCCCGCTACATGATGGGGCTCTCATAATCACCGGTAATAGCATAAAGGCAGCCCGATGTATCTTACCTGTATCCGGTAACATGCATATAGATGTTACCTTAGGATTAAGACATCGGGCTGCGATGGGCATCACTGAAAAGACGGATGCTATTTCTATAGTAGTTTCTGAGGAGACAGGCGAGTTATCTTATGCAAAATCAGGTGTTCTGGTGACGCACGTCAAACCGGCCCAACTACATAACTTTATTGAGCGGGAGTTTGCGTCTGAAGAGTCGAATCAGCGGCCCTCTCGTTCAGCATCTTCATAATCTCCTCATCACTTTTACCAACAAACAGCAAAGCCTGACTTGCATCATCAGTCAAATCGCTATAAGGAAATTTCACAATAAACTGACGGTATAATTCAGCTGCTTTTTCTGGTTCATTCAGATGTTGCTCGTATATAAATGCCTTAAGGAAATAGGTTTTATCCAGTTTAGAAAAAGTGGGATAACTGGTCTGAATACGATCAAACATTGTCAACGTTGATCTATAATCTCTGAGGTAAATATATAGGTCGGCAGCCTTAAAAAGGTACTCAGCAGACACGGTGTCTTCAGGGTAGTTATCAGCATACTTAAGATAAAGCTCTGTAAGATCTTTTACTTTGGTATTATCGGGATCAGCAGTTGAATCAGAAAAGATAACCGCTTCACTTTTATTGATTTTTGAGACCAGAGAGCTTTTTGAATTGCATGATGTAAATACAATTACCAGTAGTATGAATGGGATTAAAATGGATACTCTTTTCATTTGTTTTGACTAAAATTTGTGATGTAATCTATCTTTTTCTTTTCTGAATGGGGAAAATCATTCTATAAGCTGCCTTGGTTTTACCGTGAGAGATATCAGAGAGTTTATTTCTAAGCATCATCTTTCGTATGTGACTCAAATGATCTGTAAAGAGTTTACCCTCAAGATGGTCATATTCATGTTGAATAACTCTTGCATTGATCCCTTCAAACCACTCTTCGTGCCATGTAAAAGACTCATCCTGATATTTTAGTAATATTCTGGGTTTCCTGATAACGGGCTCATGAATATCCGGGATACTCAGGCATCCTTCGGTGTACTCCCACTCCACTCCCTCTTCGGCAATGAGCTCTGCATTAATGAAACACTTTTTAAAGCCCTTGGCTTCAGGATAATTTTCAGAAAAAACCTCCCCATCAATAACAAAAATGCGAATACTTCTATTTACCTGAGGGGCAGCTAAACCAACCCCATCTGTCTGGTACATCGTTTCCCAGAGATCCTCTATAAACCTTTTTAATTCAGGATATTCAGGTGTAATGGCCTCGGCTCTTTTTCTAAGTATAGGATGCCCAAAGGCGACAATTGGCATGACCATATAAACTATTTTCTAAATGTTTTTGACTCCATATAAGATTGTAGGATGATGACAGCACTGATTCTATCAGCAAGAGTTTTATCTTGACGAGCTTTTTTACCAATACCCGATTCAAGAATTACCCTGTGAGCCAATACTGAGGTGAAACGTTCATCCCATCGATCAATTTGATATGTAGGGTACTTCTTTCTCAGCATACTCACAAATGGCTCAATAAATCTGGCCGATTCAGAAGGCAAATTATTCATCTGCTTTGGTTCTCCGACTACGATTGTCTCGACATCATTATTTTTCAGATAGTCATCAAGCCATTCGTTAATCTCCTTAACATGAAAAGTACCGATAGCATTAGCACTAATCTGTAACTCGTCAGTAACAGCTACACCAACTCTTTTCTGCCCATAATCAATTGCTAAAATCCGTCCCATCTTAATCTTTATGCAAAATTACTAAATAATCACTGATTACTTAGTTAAGATAGCTTGCTGTGTATTCTATTTATAAAAAAAATCAAAATCCCGCTTTTCAGATACTCTTATCTAAATAAAACCAGAATTTATTGATTGATAATGCTCACTTAAATACAATTCATGCCCGTTTAGTTATCTTTGCCAGTCATTTTAAAATCACTCAGAATATTGACTATGCTTCAACAATGGATGAATTCAATAGAAGAGGCTTGGCTTGACCAAGACCTAAGAAGAAACAAGGATGTAACAGAGGCTATCAGCGGTGTTATAGAACTTTTAGATAAAGGCAAGATTAGAGTCGCCGAACCGGTTGGTGATACATGGAAAGTCAATGAATGGGTTAAGAAAGCTGTTTTACTATACTTTCCGATGATGAAGATGCAGACCATTGAACTGGCTCCCTTTGAATACTATGATAAGATACCTCTAAAAAAGAACTTTCAGGATCAAGGTGTACGTGTAGTACCACCCGCTACAGCCCGATATGGTGCATTTCTATCTCCAGGGGTAGTATTAATGCCCTCTTATGTCAATATAGGTGCTTGGGTTGGAGCCAACACGATGGTAGACACCTGGGCTACAGTTGGGTCATGTGCACAAATTGGAGAAGGGGTTCATCTTAGCGGTGGAGTTGGCATAGGTGGGGTTCTGGAACCGGTACAAGCCTCCCCTGTTATCATTGAAGATGGTTGCTTTATTGGATCACGTTGTATCGTTGTTGAAGGGGTACATGTTGGGCGAGAGGCTGTATTAGGCGCTAATGTCGTGCTAACCGCCTCAACAAAGATTATTGATGTGACTGGTTCCTTCCCAATTGAGTATAAAGGAGTAGTTCCTCCACGTTCAGTAGTCATTCCTGGTACAGTTACTAAAGAATTTCCGGCAGGAAATTATCAGGTACCTTGTGCCTTGATTATCGGACAAAGAAAAGCTTCTACTGATCTTAAAACAAGCCTAAATCAAGCGCTGCGTGACTTCGATGTGGCTATTTAAGGGTAATTAATAAATCTCAAAGTAAATCTGCTCAAATGAAGAAAGTTCTGGTTATACAAACAGCTTCAATAGGTGATGTGATCCTTGCTACGCCTGTTCTAGAGGCTCTTCATTCGACTTTCCCGGAATGCAAAATCGATCTGCTGATAAAAAAGGGAAATGAATCACTGTTTGTTGATCATCCTTTCTTGCATCGTTTATGGATTTGGAATAAAGCAGAAAATAAATACAAAACCCTGCTGAGTTTAATTAAAGAGATCAGACAAGAGAAGTATGACCTCATTGTCAACTTGCAGCGTTTTTTCTCAACAGGACTTATTACAGCTCTTTCAGGAGCTAAGCTTACAGTTGGGTTCAAAAAAAACCCCTTAGCTATTTTCTTTAGTAAACGCTATAGTCATCACCTTGATGGTCGTCATGAGACAAAGCGAAACCTCTCTTTGTTAAAGGGTATAGCCAATATTTCAGATGCCCGAATGACCCTCTATCCGCCCAAAAGTGCATTTGCTCTTGTCTCTCAATATAAAACTAAACAATACATCTGTATAGCCCCGGCCTCTCTATGGTTTACTAAACAATATCCTGAAGATAAATGGATCGATTTAGTGAAACAACTGGATCCCGATTTGATGGTCTACTTCCTTGGTGGCTCCTCTGATCGTTCTTTGTGTGATAGAATTATTAATCAATCTCAACACGCCTTAACCTTAAACTTAGCTGGTAAACTTTCTCTACTTGAAACCGCTGCGCTTATGCGAGATGCTCAAAGAAATTTGGTCAACGACTCAGCACCAATGCACCTGGCTGGCTCGGTCAATGGCCCAATTTCTGTTATCTTCTGCTCAACAGTTGAACGATTCGGCTTTGGCCCTTTAAGCAATGATAGTATAGTAATTCAAACTGAACGTAAACTTAAATGTCGCCCTTGTGGCCTACATGGACATAAGAAATGCCCAAAAGGCGATTTCGAATGTGCTTATTCAATTGAAACAACAAGAATAATTAATACTTTATAATATGAACCTCATTGATTATCAAAATGAAGTAACAAAAACCGTATCTATTCTGAAAAAAGGGGGCACAATTCTATACCCTACTGATACAATCTGGGGATTAGGTTGCGATGCTCTAAATGAAAAAGCTGTAGAAAAGGTTTTTATAGTAAAACAAAGACCGGAAAACAAGAGTCTTATCTTATTAGTTGACTCAGAAGAGATGCTCGCCAATTATGTTGAGTATATTCCATCTATCACTCATGATTTACTTCAACAGTATAACCGCCCTTTAACCATTATCTATCCCAGAGCATCAAAACGCCTTCCAAAGGAGGTAGTAGCTGCTGACAACTCGATCGCAATTCGAATTGTTAAACACCAATTCTGTCAAGATATTATCAAACAACTTGGGGCTCCCATTGTCTCGACTTCTGCAAATATCTCAGGTGAACCATCACCAGCTGTTTTCGCCCACATAAATCAAAAAATCCTATCTGGGGTCGATCATGTGGTTGCTTTAGAACAAAATGAGTTTCGCTCTGGAATCGCCTCAACAATCATCAAACTCGAGGTAAATGGTGAATTTGAGATAATAAGGCCTTAGCCTACCTATCAATAACGTTTAAACGGCTATTTAACCTCCATCCTGGCTTCTAGTTGATCGGAGGTTTTTTTTTGGGGAACACCGAAAACGAGTAGTTCCTCTCCTGTTCCCCTCCTGTTCTCCTCTTATGCCTCTCCCTATCCTCTCCC
>JAJTBW010000089.1 GCA_021286705.1 Sphingobacteriia bacterium | reverse complement strand
GGACAAAAGGTAAGATAATCTCTGCCCTCAATTTACTCACACCGAGAGTTCCTCAGACTAACGAAACAAACACCTCTGCACTTGCTCTCTTTGCCGAACTTGAGATTGCATGGAATCTGACAGAAGCGGGTTATACAAAAGAGGCTCAACTAATAACAAACAGATATTCAGATGCGATTAGGTTATCGAACGACTCCACACTATTGTCGTTGCACTTTTTCTTACGAGGTTTTATCGCTGAGTCTGAGAATCCACCACTTGCTTCAGAATTATTCAATAAAGCACTTCTTACCAGTCCTCCAAATAACACTGCCTTTAAATCAGTCATTCAAAGTCATCTGGCCAAACTATACTTAAATGGAGGGATGCTTCATGAAGCAGCGAAAGTAATAGAACCGATATCCATACCGGAGTTGGGAAGTAGTAACACTTTTTTATTTAGAGAGGCCATTATCTCTAATTTCAATTTCCTTTTGAAGAGAAACTCGACAGATGAAGCAATGGCTTTCCTAAAATCAGCTATCACCACAGCTACTTTAACCAGTGATACAGCAACCTTATTACAACTCTACTATTTTCGATTCAAAGAAAAACAAAACTCACCACAAGTCTTTCTGGAAAATGACCAAGGTGCTTATATTCTTTTGTCTGAAAAGCCTGGGTGGAGTACAGCACGTCAAATTTTCATAAACGATACCGGACTTATAAATCATCTTGAGAGTTTTTTACCTGGTAGTCTATGCAAACTACCGGCTCTCCTCTCAAAAATCTATCATGAAAACGACAAGCTTAATTCAGCAATATCTAATTTGGTTCTCCCCCCTTTAGATAGCGATTCAACTACAAAAAGAGATTTCAGCTACAGCTACTATGTAATTATCTTTCTGCTCATTCTTATAGCTTTATTGATCTTCTTAAATTTCAGAACCAAGCTAAAGTTAAAAGAAACAAGAAGCAAGATTAAAGTTGAACACGAAAAGCTTAATTCGCACATATCTAATCAAGGTTTATTTTCTTCACCATTAGGAAAACAGAGCCTAAACTATTTTAACATTGCGGGATGGACGATTAAGAAAACAGAAAAACAATCATTTTCAATGATTGAAAAATCTAACATTGAATCTATCCCAATAAATAATAGTTTACTCTATTTTGAATCTGACCCACCACGCCTTCTCGATTTATTCGCTGAGAAGTCGAAAGAAACATTTAAGTCTTTGATGCATGCAGCCGAAACAGCACCATGGATTTGGCACAAGATGGAGGTATCTCTAAATAATCAAGACCAATCTCAGAAAGGTTTTGAACTCTTTGCATTTGGGACAGAACACAACGAGATCTCTTTTTTGTTGAGATTGAAACCCATCGTAGAACCACTAATGAGTAGCTATTTCCCCTTTCCGGCAAAAGAATTATTCAACATATTACCTACCCCTATTTTTATTAAAGACAAGAATCTAAAGCTAGTATATGTTAATCAAGCTTTCACTGAAGTCATTCAGAAAAAAGCCGATCAATTATTAGGAAAAACTGATTTCGACCTATTTCCTCAATCACAAGCCGAAGTTTTCAGACAAAGTGATGAAAAAGTATTAAAAGGCATTACACACAGTTTTGAGGAAGAGAGTCATCACAGAACAGAAAAGACCCATTTTTATATTACGAAAAAGCTCATTACCAATCCCAAAGACTCAGAGCCCTACATCATTGGATTAATGCAAGACATATCTTTCAGGGTTAATGCGGATCAGGAACTGATTAGGATGCGTGATGAGGCAATGCAATTAACAAGAAATAAATCGGAATTTTTGGCGAATATGAGCCATGAAATCCGAACTCCGATGAATGCCATTCTTGGGATGGCTGAACTTTTAGGAGAATCAGCATTAGATTCAGAACAACGTGAATTAACTGAAATCGTTTTCAAAGCTGCTAATAATCTTCTTCAGCTGATTAATGACATATTAGATCTTTCTAAGATAGAGGCAGGCCAAATAAAGATCAGGCAAGAGCCTTATTTTTTAGTGACACTCATACATGAAATAGTGTCAATGCTTAATTATTCTCGTCATGATAAGGCCGTTGATATTATTACGGATTTAGATCCAAATATTCCTGAGCAGTTTACAGGTGATGAATTCCGATTACGACAGATTATCACCAATCTGGCTAACAATGCTTTAAAATTCACCAAAGTAGGAAGTGTAAAAATCAAGTGTAGATTTATTCAACATCCATCGCCATTCATACGTTTTGAAATCATTGACACCGGTTCAGGTGTTCCTGAAGAACATATTCCATTCCTGTTTAACCCATTCTATCAGGTAGAGGTTAAATCTAAGCTACCCAGCGGCACAGGACTAGGGCTTGCGATCTCTAAACAATTAGCCTTAGCAATGGGAGGACAGATAGGAGTAGAAAGTGTAGTCGGCAAAGGATCAAACTTCTGGTTTACCATTCCTGTCAAACAATTAAACGTTCAGGAATTACCCACACCTATACAGGAAAACATAAAAACGAAAGGGTTAGAAATTTTAATTGTTGAAGATAATGCCACCAATCAACAATTATTAGTTGCCAATCTAAGGAAATACCAAGTTAACACCACACTTGCCGATAATGGAAAAGAGGCTGTTGAGTTCTATAAAACAGGGTACTTTGATATGATTTTAATGGACATCCAGATGCCTATCATGGATGGCTTAGAGGCTACAAAACTAATAAGAGAATACGAAGAGCTGTCTGCAAAAAAAAGAACTCCACTAGTTGCAGTAACGGCATACACTATAGAAAATGAGCTAAGCTCTGACTTCGATGGATTCCTCAGAAAACCATATCACTCTGATGAATTAAGAAGTCTGCTATTAAAATTCTTCCCAAATATTGAACTAAAAAAATGAACTATCAATCTGAAGCTAAGGTATTCGTAGAACTACTGGAAATAATGGACCAACTCAGGGCAGAATGTCCTTGGGATAAAAAACAAACCCTTGAATCGCTTAGACATCTTACTATTGAAGAGACCTATGAACTATCTGATGCTATAATAAAATCCGATCTGGCGTCATTAAAAGGAGAACTAGGCGACTTACTACTACATATTGTCTTCTACTCAAAGATTGCAAACGAGAGCCGTGCTTTCTCTATTCAAGAGGTGATTGAGGATATCAACAAAAAACTTATAATAAGACATCCGCATATCTTTGGTGATGTAACCGTTCAAAATGCAGAAGAGGTTAAAGAAAACTGGGAAAAAATCAAACTTCAAAAAGAGAACAAACGCTCTGTCTTAGGAGGCGTACCTGAAAGCTTACCTGCACTAATCAAAGCGTATAGGATGCAGGAGAAAGCTGCCGGGGTAGGCTTTGATTGGAAAAACAAAGAGGATGTCTGGACAAAGGTTGAAGAAGAAAAAGAGGAATTTCTGACTGAAGTTGAAAACGCAAACAAGGAAAAAGCCCAACAAGAGTTTGGTGATTTACTCTTCGCACTAATCAACTATGCTCGGTTTATAGATGTGAATCCGGAGGATGCTTTAGAACATTGCAATCAAAAATTCAGAAAAAGGTTTATGTATATTGAGCAAGAAGCCGAAAAGAAGGGTCGTAGAATACATGAGCTTAGCTTAGAAGAGATGGACGAGTACTGGAATGAGTCTAAAAGCAAAGAAATTTAACTTCAACCACAATTCAGGGCAGAGTGTTTAACTTTGCACTGGAAATGAAAAAGGAAGATGCGGGAAAAAACTGACTTCCTGATCATCGGATCAGGAATTGCGGGTTTAAGTTTTGCGCTTAAAGCTGCTGAATATGGTAAAGTAATCATCATAACAAAAAGCGATGCACAAGAATCCTCAACCAGTTATGCTCAAGGAGGAATAGCAGCTGTTATGTACACTCCGGATACCTATGAAAAGCACATTCGTGATACAATTATTGCCGGAGACGAACTTAACAACCAAGAGATCGTAAAAATCACAATTACAGAATCTACTGAACGAATAAAAGAACTGGTTAATTGGGGGGCAAATTTTGATCGCAATGATTCTGGTCTCTTCGATCTTGGTAAAGAGGGCGGCCATTCTGAATATCGTGTTCTACATCATAAAGATCAGACTGGATTTGAGATTGAACGTGCTTTACTTGAAAAAGTCAATAAGCACCCCAATATCTCAATACTAGAACATCATTTTGCTATCGAGCTCATTACTCAACACCATCTGGGTGAGATTGTTAAAAGAGGACAACAAGACATCCAGTGTTTTGGTGCGTATGTTCTTGATAAAAGAACTAACATGATCAAAACAATGCTGGCAAAAGTCACTTTACTCGCCACCGGTGGTGCCGGCAATGTCTACTCAAATACTACCAACCCTCCAATTGCTACTGGTGACGGAATAGCAATGGTCTTTAGGGCAAAAGGAGTTATTGAAAACCTTGAGTTTATTCAATTCCACCCGACAAGTCTCTACAACCCTCGTGAAAAGCCCTCTTTCCTGATAACAGAAGCTCTAAGAGGGTTTGGTGCCATCCTTAAGACTATTGATGGAGAGGAATTCATGCATAAATATGATGCCCGCCTTTCATTGGCTCCCAGAGATATAGTTGCCAGAGCTATTGACACTGAAATGAAGCTTAGTGGCTCTGATCATGTCTATCTTGACTGTAGACACCTTGACAAAGATGGATTATTAAAACACTTCCCAACAATATTTGCAAAGTGCCTAAGTATTGGTATTGACATCACTCGTGACATGATTCCTGTTGTTCCTTCTGCTCATTACACTTGTGGTGGAATTAAGGTCAATGAATGGTCTCAAACCAATATCCAAAGATTATATGCCTGCGGAGAATGTGCATCGACAGGATTACATGGTGCTAATCGTCTGGCATCAAACTCACTTCTTGAAGCAGTAGTCTTCTCTCATCGAGCTGCACTCCATGCCTCAGAATCAATCAAAGATCTAGACCATTGCGAAGATATTCCAAACTGGAATGCAGAAGGGATGGTCTTAAATGAAGAGATGATTCTCATTACCCAAACCAGAAAAGAACTTCAGGAAATAATGAGCCACTATGTTGGCATCGTTCGATCAAACCTAAGATTGAAAAGGGCTCTTGATCGTCTGAAACTGCTTCACATGGAGACTGAAGACTTATACAAAAGATCTATTCTTAGCCTCGAATTATGCGAACTAAGAAACCTCCTCAATACGGCCTTTCTCATTACAAATATGGCCTCAGAAAGGAAAGAGAGTCGTGGACTACACTATTCTCTCGACTATCCTAGAGCCAACAGTAACATCGACGAAAGACGTTTTGACGATTAGCTTTTCATTTTTTATCATGCTCACTTAATGAGCAACATTTCAGATTCATCATTTAAATTTAATATCATGGCACTAATAAAACCCGTAAAAGGAATACGCCCAACCATAGGAGAAAACTGCTTTCTCGCTGAAAACGCCACTATTACCGGTGATGTTATTATCGGCAATGGATGTACTATATGGTTTAATGCGGTCGTCAGAGGCGACGTTCATACGATTAGAATCGGAGATAATGTGAACATTCAGGACGGTGCGGTAATTCATGCAACCTATCAAAAATCACCAACCTCCATTGGAAATAATGTCAGTATTGCCCATAACGCTATAGTTCATGGATGCACCATACACGATAATGTTCTGATTGGGATGGGATCAATCGTTATGGACGATGTAATAGTTGAAAGCAACAGTATCATTGCTGCAGGAGCAGTAGTATCTAAAGGGACAAGAATTCCATCGGGAACTGTATGGGCAGGAGTTCCAGCAAAACAAATCAAGGAAACTGACAAAAATTTACTTGAGGGTGAGATATTAAGAATCTCAAAAAGCTACCAAATGTATGCATCCTGGTATACTGAAGAGGCAAATGAAACCAACTCCGTCAACTGTGGTGATCATCAGTAAAAAACGATAGCTCTACTCTCTATATCTTTTGTTCGCTCTTATGATTCGTTACTGCTTTATAAATAAATAACAGTGAGATAACAGCACTGGCCAATCCAGAGATAATCCAAAGCATCGTTTCATTTGTCAGCATACAAAAGATATAGAGCCCTTGAAAGAAACTTGCTGCCATCAATCCCGTCATCAAATCAACAAAGGTGTTCTTCCTTTGGCGGGATAATCCTGAAAAGAAGCCCAGAGCAATGGCTGATACCATCAAACAAGGTAAATAGGCTAATTGAAACAGTAATTCATGTTTCGAGAAGACCTCCTGACTTAGAGTTAGGGGGATCAAAAACACAGAGAGCCCTAAGGTTATGTATAAACTATACAGGATACCATCAGCGGTTGTTCTAAATTTCGCTTGCCTATAGAAAAACGACATCAACACAGACAACACAACTATCTGCGGAACAAATCCTTCTACAAAGAAACTATAAAAAAGCATCCTTTTCAGACTCGTTACTAACACGAATCCAGCTGCTTCAATCAGATATTGAATAATAAAAACAGGAACAACACTAAATACTCCAAGGAAAAAGGCCATAAATAAAGGCTTAAGTCCAACGCCTGAGTATTTATAATTCAGATATAAAGTGATTAGGCCGACAGCTATTAAAGCAGGAACTGAGAAGACAAGATTGTGTAAGAACATCTTTATTGCTTTTGTTGTTGGAAATACAAGTCCAAATATAATAATATTGTTATCAAAGAGTGAACATAATTAGGTGATAAAACTGTTAAATCGTCAAAGTTAAGTGCCAATTAATCAGATTTTAGTAACGATATTGTCTATAAAGCTATCTTTTAGTAGTGTGATAGAAAGTTTCCGGATTAAAAAACGCTACGCACCTGTTACTATTTCCGATACAACAATTATCAGCAGAACAACAGATGTAAACGAATATGGTTTACTTGAATAAGTAAAAATAGGATACTTTTGTAGTGAGAAAAGCCAACTATGAATAAAAAAAAGCCAGAGAAAGACAATCTGCTTACAGGGATCGTTATAAAGAGTACCGGTAAATGGTATATTGTTGAATTCGATGACAGATCAACTAAACAGTGTTCTCTGGCTGGGAAAATCAGAATGGAGGGGTTACGGAGTACTAATCCGGTAGCTGTTGGTGATCATGTCAGAGTTCGGATTTCTGAGAAGGATGAATATGGAGTTATCGCCTCTGTCGAACCACGAAAGAACTGTATCATTAGAAAAGCTACCCGTCTTTCAAGTTCCTCACACATTCTTGCCTCAAATATTGATCAGGCATTTCTCGTCTTGACGCTCAAACAACCTCGTACCTCAGCTGGATTCATTGATCGGTTTCTTGTCTCTGCTTCTGCTTTCGACATCCCTGTTATAATCCTAATTAATAAGATTGACCTACTTGATGAGGAGGAGCTATGGGAGACATCAAAAATTGAAAACCTTTATAAAAACATTGGGATCCCAGTTTATCAAATTTCTGTTCTTAAAGAGATCGGTTTATCGAAGGTTAAAGAACTGATGAAAGACAAAGTCTCTATGATTTCCGGTCACTCTGGTACAGGGAAGAGTGCACTTCTAATGTCCATTGAGCCTCATTTAAACATCCGAGTTGGAGAAATTAGCTATATCCATAATAAAGGCCAACATACCACAACTTTTGCTGAAATGCACCAACTATCTTTCGGAGGATATATAGCTGATACTCCAGGCATTAAAGAGTTCGGGCTCTCAAACTTTCAGAAAGAAGAAGTAGCCCACCATTTCCCTGAAATGATGGATCTTCTCGAAAATTGTCAGTTCTATAACTGCACACACACACATGAACCGGGATGTGCAGTCAAAAAAGCTGTTGAAGAAGAGACTATTGCTTTTTCACGATATCAAAGTTATCTTTCCATAGTCAACGATGATGATTTAGAGCAAACCGATTGGAGTTAAAAAAAGGAAACTACTATGCTGGTTCAAACATTGCTTTCTGACGATATAGTACCTGTTAGCGTAGGCACTTCTGCCTCTGATATTCTCCTTCTTATGGACGATTTTAAAGTCAGTCATCTGCCTATTGTCAGAGAAATGGCTTATGTTGGGTTAATAAGCGAGGATGATATTCTTGACTTATCTGATACGAATATGGCAATTGATGTTCATACTGCTATGAATAATCGTGCAGCCGTAAATCCTGATCAACATATATTGGAGGCTTTAAGAATACTTTTACTAAACAAACTATCGCTTCTACCAGTTGTAGATGATAAAGGGAATTACATTGGGTGTATCACTAGCAGAGATCTCTTACAACATTTGTCTATCTTCGATGCCAACTGGAACACCGGAGGCATCATTGTTCTTGAGATGAGTTCAAACGACTATGATCCTACTGAACTGGTAAGACTCATATCAAGCAACGACATGCGTCTCTTAGCGCTACTAACCGGCTCAGCAAATAATTCAACAAAAATCACAGTTACACTAAAGCTTAGCTCTATTGACATTACGCCCCTGTTGCAGACCTTCTATCGATACAACTATACGGTTTTGGCCTCTTTCGGACAAAATGATTACAATGATGTCCTAAAGAGTAGATTTGATAGCCTTATGCACTACCTGAATATTTAATGACTTACTTCAATCCTG
This sequence comes from Sphingobacteriia bacterium, assembly GCA_021286705.1. Lineage (GTDB taxonomy): Bacteria > Bacteroidota > Bacteroidia > Bacteroidales > TTA-H9 > JAJTBW01. The sequence continues at coordinate 7,564 of JAJTBW010000089.1, read as the reverse complement.
CTAAAATTATACTCCTACTGGTATTAATTCTCATTTCTTATGATAGTTTATGCCAGAACAGGTTCTACACTATCGATACCATTGTCATTAAAGGCAATAACATCACTCATCCAAGCATTATTATTAGAGAATTGACATTTAAACAAGGTGATACGATAGCCCAGAACAGGCTAAGTAAAGGACTTGAAATCACTACTAATAACTTAAAAAACCTATCCCTTTTCAACTTCATCACAGTAAACGCTGACACAACTAACACTAAAGATAATAGAATAACGATATCTGTTGATGTTATTGAACGATGGTACATTTGGCCTTATCCTATTATTGATGTAGCAGATAGAAACTTTAATAGCTGGTGGAAATCAAGGAACATGGATCATATCAGCTATGGATTCTATGTACAAGCTGACAATTTCAGAGGACGCGCAGAACAGCTGATGGTCCTTTTCAAATGGGGATTTGACAGAAGACTCGAGATCAAATATACCATTCCCAATATTAATTCAAAGAAAACACTAGGCCTATCGGTAAAAACTGGGTTCATGAGGAATCATGAAGTTGCACTCAAAACTAATCCTGATAACTCCATCACTTTTTTAAAGTCTAAGAGTGATTATCTAAGAGAACAATGGCAAGCCGAAATCACATTGACATATCGCCCGGGCTACTTCAATCAGCATTCTTTCTCTGCAGGATGGGTAAATGAAACACTTAACGACTCAATGTCCTACTTAGAGCCAAATTTGTGGCTTAAGGGAACCGTATCATATATTAACCTTAGATATCAATACAGACTCGACAAACGAGATTATAAACACTATCCATTAAAAGGATATTATTTTGATATCTCTGCTGAATCATTTCTAAACACAAACAACAACTCATTCAGCAGCACATTTTGGGAGTTAGAATCAAACGGTCGATACTATGACCAATTCAGCAAAAACTGGTATCTATCCACCGGGCTATATTCCAAAGTTATCAGTAACGAAAAGGTTCCTTATTTTTTGACAGACGGTTTAGGTAATGGAAGAAATTTTGTCAGAGGCTACGAATACTATTTAATAAACGGGCAGCAGTTTGCAGTAGGGAAGATTATCTTGAAATATGCCCTCATCCCATCAAGCACACATGAGATTCAATGGTTAAATAACATTAAGTTTTCCAAAATACACTATGCCCTTTACCTCAATTTGTTTACAGACCATGGCATCGCTTTTAACCAGATCAAAGCATTTGATAGTATGCTAAGCAATAAATGGCTTAGCAGTATTGGTATTGGTTTAGATTTTGTTACCTACTATGATCGAGTTTTTAGATTAGAGTATACCCTCAACAAGGAAAAAGAGAGTGGATTTTACCTCCATTTCATAGCGCCAATTTAAAATATCCATTAAAAGCCTATAAAGGATTTATGGCGGTTATTAAGTTCAACCGATTGACATCCAAAAAAGAAAAGAGAATCATTAAAAAGTTTGAATATGAACAAAGATAGAAGAGAATTCTTAAATTTGCTTTAGTTGGAATATAAAACACTAACCGGAGTGTAAATGAAAGTACTTCTATTCGCAAGACGTTTTGATCAGGCTACCATACCAAAATTAAAAAACCTGCTTAGTAAGCTCAAGATTAATGGGTTTACACCTGTATTTTACGCTCCTTTCTATCATTCCATCGCTCCAGAAATTGGATCAGGCTACTCAAGTCTAAACATTGAGGATTTTAAGAGCGAATCTATAGATTTTATCTTTAGTATTGGAGGTGACGGTACACTATTGGAATGTGTTCCCTTAGTAAAAGACTTGTGTATCCCTGTAATTGGATTTAATACGGGGAGGTTAGGATTTCTTTCAACCATTGGTCCACATGAAATCGATGAGGCATTGATGTATTTAAAGCAGGGTGAATACACAATTGAAACTCGAAGCATGGTAAAGCTCACCTCTCCGCTAGGAGGCATCGGAGAGTTTCCGTATGCTCTTAACGAGATAAGCATTCAAAAGGATTATCCCACCAGTATGCTATCAATAAATGTCTATGCAAATGATCGGTTTTTAAACACCTATTGGGGAGATGGTATATTGATTTCAACACCAACAGGATCTACAGCTTATTCATTAAGTTGTGGAGGCCCTATGGTATCACCCGATTCAGAGACTTTGATTATCACACCTATTGCAGGCCACAATCTCACAATCAGGCCGATTGTTATACCAGACTCATCAAAAATCAGATTGATTCCAGATGGACGGGATCGGCAGTTTATTTTAGGATTAGACTCAAGAACCATCGTAATACCGACATCCACCGAGATAATGATTGAGAAGGCTGAGTTTGGGCTCAAACTTGTTCGGCTTAACAACAGGGATTTCTTCAGCACAATCAGAGCAAAACTGGCTTGGGGATTGGATATCAGGAATTGATTTAGGCTAATCCGCCTAAATGGCATATTTTTGCCCCTTTCTTGTCCACACATAAAATATAGATCACTTTTTGCAGTTATTCCAGAATGAAATCATCATTTTCTGCTTTTATCCTTCTTTTGCTCTCTTTAACATGTAAGGGGCAGTTTTTAGATATCGGGCCAGCGGCTGGTGTATCGTACTATATTGGAGACATTAATCCTTCAGCACATTTCTCCAATCCACAAGCCTCATTTGGAGGGCTCTTTAGGTATAACTACACAACACGATGGAGTTTAAAAGGGTCAGTATATTACGGAACTATCGAAGCCAATGATGCTGACTATAATTGGCAAACACAAAGAGGGCTTCAATTCAAATCCAACATCCTGGAAGTTAGCCTTCAAGCTGAGCTTAACTATCTCACATTCTTTACCGGATCAAAGACCGATAATTTCTCTCCGTATATTTTTGTTGGGGTTGGAGGATTTCTGTTTAATCCTAAGGCTGAGTTCGAGGGTCAAACCTACTCTTTAAGAGATTTGCATACGGAAGGACAGAATACCGAAGACTATCCTGACCGTAAACCATATGGAAGCATTGGATTAGCATTTCCTTTTGGAATGGGCTTTAAAGTAAGTGTATCAAAAAAAATAACAATTGGGATGGAATGGGGATTAAGAAAGACCTTGACTGATTATCTGGATGACGTAAGTCAGACCTATTATCTTGACGGGACTAAGATTGACCCGACAGATCCAGCCCAACTGTTAAGCGATCCTACTATGGTTCATACAAAAGGAATGTATCGTGGCAATCCGGAAAACAAGGATTGGTATGCATTTACCATGGTTTTCCTTACCTATCGTTTCAATTTAATGGGCAAGCCCGGATGTAATGACTTTAAAAATGTACAAAAGTTCAGATAGTTTCCCGCAGAATTACCTATTTATCGGTAACTTTGCCGGTCACGTGTAAGTGTTTCTTCTACAAGAAAGCACTAATTGGTTTACGATGATTCATCTTTGCAATAAATGAACAATCTGAAAGAACAGATCGATCCACAAAGACTTCCAAACCATGTTGCCATTATTATGGACGGAAATGGAAGATGGGCCATGCAACAAGGCATGGAAAGGACATTTGGACATGAAAATGGGGTTACCTCAGTCAGAGAAGCTGCTGAAGCTGCTGCTGAGATTGGTATTAAATACCTTACACTTTATGCATTTAGTACCGAAAACTGGAAAAGACCAGCTGATGAAGTTGATGCTTTAATGAATCTGCTTGTAAAAACAATTCATTCAGAAACACACACCCTGCAAAAAAACAATATCCGGCTTAAAGCTATCGGTGATCTTGGAAGCCTTAGACCAGAGACCCGAGATGAGTTGTTTAAAGCAATTGACACAACCTCCTCTAACTCAGGCATGACACTTATACTCGCATTATCGTATAGTGCCAGATGGGAGATCACTGAAGCCGTGAAAAAAATTGCAAAGAAAGTACAGAACAACACTTTAAGAACTGAAGAGATTTCTAGCTCTACAATCTCCGATAATCTAACAACAGCAGGAATACCAGATCCCGAACTGCTTATCAGAACTAGCGGAGAATACAGAATAAGTAACTTCTTGTTATGGCAGATAGCATACGCTGAACTATACTTTACATCTAAGCTTTGGCCTGACTTCAGAAGAGAAGATCTTTACGAAGCATTAATCGACTTTCAAAGCAGAGAAAGACGATTTGGACAAACTAGTCTTCAAATTAAAAAAGATCAGACCGCCAACTAATCTAATACAAAAAAGTAAACCATCTAACGGATGAGCCTAAGAAAAATATCTCTCCTCACACTATTCCTTCTCCTGAGTTCTCTGTGCACTTTTGCTCAGATTTCTATCGGAACCGATATCGAAAATATCGACTACAATAACCCAAAAGAATATACAGTTGGTGGAATAACTGTAAGCGGCGTCCAATATCTCGACCCTAATGTCCTTATTATGGTTGCAGGGATACAAGTTGGCGATCAAATTAAAGTTCCCGGAGACAAGATTACCCAAGGCATAGAAAAGCTTTGGAGACAGGGTCTTTTTGAAGATGTTAAGATCGTTGCATCTCGCATTGAAGGGAATAGCATATTCCTTGAGTTCAGATTGACCGAAAGACCTCGATTATCGAAATTCTCTTTTTCAGGAGTTAAAAAATCGGAGGCAGACGACCTTCGTGATCAACTCAAATTGGTTGCAGGTGATGTTGTAACTGATAACCTTATCATGCGAACGAAAGCTCGTATCATGAAGTTCTATACCGATAAAGGTTATCTAAACGCAGAAGTTGAACTGGTTCAAAATAAGGATACCACTCGCCTTAACAACGTTGCTCTAAAAATCAACGTTAAAAAACATAGCAAAGTCAGGATTGCTGAAATAAATGTTCATGGAGCCTACAACCTCAGCTCTTACAAAGTGAAAGGAGCCATGGAAGAGACACATGAAAGAAGCATCTTCCGCCCATTATCAGGCCTCGATACTCTCGCCTTTGGAATGGCTAAAGAGTTTGTTACAATGGACATGAATGGTATTCTTGATAGAATGGAGGCTTGGTATCAGGATCATATAAGACTTAGAATCTTCAATAGTTCCAAATTTATCCGTGAAGACTACGAGACTGACAAAGTAAACATCATCAAGAAATATAACAGTATAGGTTTCCGAGATGCCTATATCGTAAAAGATAGCGTTTATAAAAACCCTGATAAATCTGTTAGTATTGATTTATGGGTAAGTGAAGGCCCAAAATACCATTTCAGAAATATTACCTGGGTAGGGAATACAAAATACAGTAGTGAATACCTAAGTCAGGTTTTACGCATCCAAAAGGGAGACATATACAATGAAGAGTTATTAGAGACAAACCTCTCATATAACCCAAATGGTTTCGATGTCAGTTCTCTTTACTTGGATGATGGTTATCTCTTCTTCAATGCCACACCTGTTGAGGTCAAAGTTGAGAATGATTCAATTGATTTAGAAATTAGAATTTATGAAGGAAAACAGGCAAGGCTAAGTAAGGTTGCTATTAGAGGTAACGACAGAACCAATGACCACGTTATTATCCGTGAATTAAGAACAAGACCAGGGCAGCTATTTAACAGATCTGAGATCATTAGAACCCAACGTGAGCTTGCTCAATTAAAATATTTCAATGCAGAAAAACTAGGAATTGACTATACACCAAACCCTCAAGATGGTACTGTCGACCTTGAATATAAAGTAGAAGAAACATCCGCTGACCAAGTTGAGCTCTCAGGAGGTTGGGGTTATGGCCGCATCGTTGGTACCCTGGGTTTCTCGTTTAACAACTTCAGTCTAAAACGATTCTTTAAAAAAGATGCTTGGAAACCCATCCCAAATGGAGATGGTCAAAAGCTAGCACTTCGTTTCCAGACCTATGGTGCTGGATATATCGCAGGTAGTGTAAGTTTCACAGAGCCTTGGTTAGGCGGTAAAAAAGCAAACGCCTTTACCACATCTTATTCATACTCGAGATATACTAACGGTTACTCCAGTTCAAACGAGAACTTCGCAAAATTCGTAATTCATGGCATCGGTTTCAGCCTTGGAAAACGATTAAATTGGCCTGATGACTATTTCACCTTATACCAAGCAATCAACCTGCAGAGATACGATCTGCAAAACTACTCGACTATTTTTGATGTTGGAAGTGGAGATGGTCAATTCAATAATATATCTTATACCATTGCTATTGGTAGACGCTCAGACGATAATCCTATCTTCCCAAGAAAAGGCTCTGATATTAGCCTCAGTCTGGAGCTTACCCCCCCATATAGCCTCTTCTCAAGTAAGAACTATAGCTCTTTGAGTGAAGATGAAAAGTACAAATGGATTGAATATCACAAGTGGAAATTCTCTGGCGCATGGTACACCCAACTAGTAGGTGACCTTGTTCTTAGCTCTAAAATGCGTTTCGGATTCTTGGGTTATTACAATAGTGAGATTGGTACTACACCCTTTGAACGATTCTATCTTGGAGGAGATGGGCTAAGTGGATACAACAATCTTGATGGTCGCGAAATCATAGCTTTGCGCGGTTATAGCAATGAATCTATCCTACCGGAATACTTTGCAGATAAAACCATTGGTGGTTCAATCTATAGTAAGTATACACTTGAATTGAGATTCCCCCTCTCGTTAAATCCTAATGCCACAATATATGCATTGGGTTTCCTTGAAGGAGGTAACTCATGGAATAAATTCTCGAAATTCAACCCATTTAATGTATACAAATCTGCTGGTCTGGGTATGAGAATATTCCTTCCCATGTTTGGCATCTTAGGTTTAGACTGGGGTTATGGAATGGATCCTGTTCCCGGAAACGCATCGGCAAACGGAGGACAATTCCACTTCTCCATTAACCAATCTATCGACTAACGGTATAATATTTGCATTCTCAGATACAATAAATACACTGCCTAATGAAAAAGATACTATTCCTAATCTTGTTACTTACAGCTACATCGGTAAGTAGTTTCGCTCAGAAGTTTGCCTATGTTGACTCTGAATATATTATGCAGAACATACCAGAATACAATGATGCACAAGCTCAACTGGATGAATTATCTGCTGCATGGCAACAAGAACTTGAAGCCAAATTCAAGTCGATAGATAAAATGTACAAAGACTATCAGGCTGAATCTGTTTTGCTTCCAGATGAGATGAAGCGCAAAAGAGAAGATGCCATTGTAGCTGCCGAGAAAGAAGCAAAAGATTTACAGAAAAAACGGTTTGGTAAAGACGGAGATATGTTTAAGAAACGTCAGGAATTGATTAAACCGATTCAGGATAAAGTATTCAATGCTATCTCTCAATTTGCGACCTCAAAGAACTATGCAATGATCTTTGATAAATCAGGTTCTGTAACGGTGATGTTTGCTGATCCTAAATATGATATTTCTGATAATATCTTGGAGGAGATGGGATATAGCTTTAACACTAAGAAGAATAAATAATCATAAGGTCTTTATTCTAAAAAAGAGAGAGCAAATGCTCTCTCTTTTTTTTTTGAATACCTAGGTTTTAAGCAGTAAATAAGAATGGCTTCTAGCCTCTGGTTAGCTGGCATCTGGCTTCTGG
>JAJTBW010000088.1 GCA_021286705.1 Sphingobacteriia bacterium | reverse complement strand
ATAGGGAGAGGCATAAGACCTAGAGTCGAGGAGAACAAGAGTTGGAGTCGAGAAGTGCAGGCGGGATACAAGGATTTAGTGGTTTCGGCTTCGCTCAACCACCCCCACCGTTGCCTGAGAGAAGTCGAAGGCAAAAAGCGGAGGTAAGGACGTTTCAAGAACAAGTCATTGATCAGTATCTTTAGGCAACGGAGAAAGGCACAATCCATTGGCTTATAGTTGCACTGATTTTGTTCAGATGATAGCTTACGATAACCTATCATTTTGTGATTAATACTGTATAATTAGTACAATTGATATTTCATTACATTTACAACATCTTTATAAGATCGTCACGAGTGTAAAACACGGCAGGTTAAATTTTTGAAAGTTAATCAATTGAAAAAAGTTCTAAAAAACGAGAAAAGGACTTATGGAACAGAATATGTTAGATCTTGGTACATTAACGACCTTTAATCCGGAAGCATTTTGGAATTTGGTAATCAGATCAATTTTAAACTTTTCAGTCTTGATTATCGTAATTCGTTACATATATTATTCAACGGCACGAAGGAAGAGTTATCTCTTTACTTATATGTTAATAGGGGTAACAGTTTTTTTCTTATCCTTTATTCTTGAGAAGATTAAGATGCAACTTGGTTTTGCTTTGGGTTTGTTTGCTGTGTTTGGTATAATCAGGTATCGAACAGATTCGATTCCAATTAAGGAGATGACCTACCTGTTTGTTATTATCGGTATAGCAATATTAAATGCCATATCAAGTGGAGTAAGTATAGCAGAATTGTTGTTTACCAACATTGCATTGATTGCAGTTGTTTGGTCTGGAGAGTATTTTTGGATGTATCGTCATGAATCGAGCAAGGTAATCATCTATGATAATCTGGAATATATAAAGCCATCGAATAAGAAACTCTTTTTAGAAGATATCCAGAGAAGGACCGGATTAAAGGTCAGTCGTATTGAAATTGGCGATATTGATTTTGTAAAATCGAGTGTTAAGCTAGTTATCTATTACTTTTATGATAAAAAGAAGATTGACTTTCATGAAGAGAAATCATTTGATAAATCAAGGTTTTAAGCTACAATTTAAACTGCGTCTTACTTCTATTCTTTTGCTTCTTTGGCCTATGGTTAATCCCATACTGGCTCAAGAATCACTGTTTGATAAAGAATTTCCAATTGAAATTGAATTGTTGTTGCCACTTGATTCTATTAAGGATGAAGCATGTAGTGATCCTCATTATCACAAAGCTATTTTGCAATACACCGAAAGAGATGGCGAAAAGAGGATATTGAAAGTAAGAGTTAAAAAGAGAGGTAATTTCAGATGCGATAGTAAGAATTGTACACAGCCTCCATTGATGTTTAACTTTTCAAAAAAAACAGTTAAAGGAACAGTGTTTGAACATCAGGATAAGTTAAAACTTGTTTTGCCCTGTCGTCCTGGAAAGGGGAAATACGAGCAATACATCCAAGAAGAGCTTATGGTTTATAAACTTTATAATGAGCTCTCACCGTATTCGCTTAAAGTTAGGCCTGTTAAACTAAAACTTAAAGATATAAATCGACCACAAGACTCCGTAACGCTGCACTCATTTTTTATAGAAAGTGAGGAGGCGATGGCCTTACGGCTAAAAGGTAAGATATTAAATGCTACAAATGTTAGACAGCGAGAGTTTGAACCATTTTCCATGACACGGCTTTCACTATTCCAATTTATGGTTGGAAACACTGATTGGTCAACCACTGAGCCACATAATATAGTGATTCTTAGCTTAAACCCATTTGAGCCGCCAGTGCCCGTGCCATATGATTTTGATTGGTCAGGAATCATTAATACACCCTATTCAAGACCGAACAGTACTCTTCCAATTACAAAGGTTACAGATAGGTATTATTTAGGACGATGCATTGGAGCTGACACGTTAAATTTGGTTATCAATGAGTTAAAGAATAAGAAAGCCGTTTTACTGGATGTCATCACTAAAGAGAAAATGTGGTTGAGTGAAGGATCAAAAGTTAAGATGAAGGAGTTTCTGGAAGAATTTTTCGATATGGCAGAAGATAAATCATGGCTCTTGAGAAGAATTGATGGAGAGTGCTTTACTAATTAGAATGATACTATGATAAAGAAATCTATTTTGTGTTTTTTTGTCTTGATACAACTTTTATCGGGCTACTCTCAGTCATTACTGGTTAACTCTGACCAATGGTTAAAGGCAATCAGAACTAATGATGAGAATAAGCTAATAAGTTTAATTGTCAAGCAACCGAATGCTATAGATGGATTTTCAGATGGTAAAAAGACTATAAACTTTTTGAATTATTCTATTGAAAAAGGCAATGAACAAGCAGTCGGTATTCTATTAGATCACGGTGCAAACCCAAATGCTAAAGGCCATGATACATATCCTCTTATTACAGCCGTTCGAAGAATGCAATACGCCTCCGTCAAAGCGCTACTATTAGCCGGCGCAGATGCTAATGTAACAGATGACAACGGTAATACTCCATTAACAATTTCAACAAGAAGTGGGAGTCTTAGAATGACCAAGATGCTGGTCGAGGCTGGTGCAACACTTCTTAGACCAGATAAAAAAGGACGATTTTTTTCAGATAAAGTTTCTCGATTTGATGCACCTCAACTTTCGACTTACCTTGAGAATATGGAGAATCGTCAGAGAAAATTGAAGAACATGCCCAACTGGTCAGATGGCCCATATGTTATCACTGATTCTTCAAAAGTGATCGCTTTTTCTATGAGAAGTGATAGTAGTTTGGGAACTGGAACAAAGACCTATCATAAGATAGAAGGTGATTATCTAATAATCAATGGAAAAAGAGATCAATATTTAGGTAACGATTACGCAACAATTCCTAATTCAGTAATGCTGGAAAGCTTCGACAAGACGGTTGTAGTTGGTGACGTTCATGGTCAATTTCAGGTTCTTACACATCTTCTAAAGAAAGCTGACGTAATTAATGACTCTCTGAGCTGGAAATTTGGTACTAATTGCCTTGTCTTTGTTGGGGATATACTTGATCGTGGCGAACAAGTGACAGAATGTCTATGGCTTATTCACAGGCTAGGTATTGAAGCTAAGAAGGTAGGAGGGAGGGTCATTTATTTAATGGGGAATCATGAAGAGTTAGTGTTATTAGGTGATAACAGTTATGTTAATGACAAGTATTGCGAACTTTTAAATTACTTTGGGATTAAGGTGGCAGATGTTTTTGCACCCAAGACCTTTTTTGGAGATTGGCTCAGGAAGTTGCCTGTTGCAGTTGTTATCGGCAAAACTTTGATTACTCATGCTGGAATTAGTAGAGAAATGGATCAGATGAATATGTCTATTGGCCAGATAGATAGTACACTAAATAATTTCTTTAATTCTCCGCCTCATCAGCCAAGTCCTTTAGAAAGTCTAATTTTAATGTATGAAGGACCACTTTGGACAAGACAATACTTCCCAGAGCTAAGTAGTAAAGAGCCTTTAGATTCCAATCATATCAGAGGTATTCTCAAGAAATTGAATGTTGAAACCATGATCATAGGTCATACTGAAGTTCCAACAATCAACACGATGTTTGACAATTTGGTTATTGGGGTCAATGTTCCCTTCAATTCAAGTCTGAATTCAGGCGAACTTCTTCTAATTGAAAATGATTCGAAATTCTACAAAATAAAGTTCAATGGCGACAAGGAACTATTCTATATTCGGAATTAGAATGCTATTAGTCTTCATGCTTTTGATTTCTACATATGCTTCAAAGGCTGATAGTATTTCGGAGCCCAGTAAAACAAGAAGAGCTACTCTTTTTGAATCTACTACCAAAGTTTTGCCAGTAAAAATAATCGCTGATTGGCCAAAAGTTTGGGCCGATACTGGCTTGTATCCTAGTGAACATCAAGGATTTCTTGAGTTTATTGAAGGTGAAAAGGCTATTAAACTTTCGGTAAAGATTTCTTTAAGAGGCGATTTTAGATTGAATGGGGATCATTGTTCCTTAAAACCCATCAGGTTGAATTTTAAAAAAAAGGAGGTTGTAAATACAGTCTGGGAGGGTCAGGACAAACTCAAAATAGTATTACAATGTCAGAGTAAGGGCGAAGAGTATAAATCTGCAGTGTTAAATGAGTTTATAGCTTATCGAATACTAAATCGTCTTACAGATGTAAGCTATAAGGTTAAATTACTTGAGATTAACCTTAAGGGGTTTGATGGAAGCGAATTTGGTAGTCAAATCGCTGGGTTTGCTCTAGAGAGTGATGAAGAATTAGAAAATCGATTATCGGGCCAGTTTATAAAGGTTCATAATATACATCCAAATTATGTTAACTTAGAGCAAATGCTAACCATAGCTCTTTTCGAATACATGATAGGGAATACTGATTGGAGTGTTAAGGCTTTACATAACATAAAATTGTTAGGTGTTGTTGGTGGGCCACCGGTACCAGTGGCATATGATTTTGATTTTAGTGGAATAGTAAATGCACCATATGCTATACCGGCTCCGCATTTACCTATTTCGACAGTAAGAGAAAGATACTATAATGGTCATTGTCAACCAATCGAAGAACTGGAAAAACAGAAAAAATTGTTTAATGATAGACATGACCTTATTATTCAGGAATTAGAGATTCTAAAGGCAATTGATTTAAATAGTTACGAGTTCTCAAAGAATTACATTGATGAGTTCTATGATATTTTAAACACCGGAGATTTATCAGAAAGTGTTTTTATGAAGAGTTGTCGGAATGATTGAATCTTTGGCAGAACTTCAATTGGTATGTCTATCATTACAGCTATCACTCCTTGTAGCCCAGAATTGATTCAGACTAATCACACAATTTCTGTAGTATATATTCTGTTCATAATTTGTATTATGTTAACTTGTTGTTTTTAAATTGAATTTCTGAACAAAGTCAGCTCTGCTCCTGTTTTACAACAAAAGAAAAAACATGCAAGCAGATCAGATATTCGACCATTTATGGAGTGATTACATCAAGCAAAATCCTGAGGTTAAAAGGGTTTATGATAGTTTTATATCGGCTGGTGAAGAGGTTGTTAACGACCACATTGCGTTCAGGACTTTTGATCATGAGCGAATCAATATTGATAAATTAGCGAGAGTCTTTTTACAGGCTGGCTATGTTCCTAAAGGTGAATACTATTTTGAAGAAAAGAAGCTTTTTGCGAGGCACTATGAATTACCTGGAAAAAGTGAAGCACCAAGAGTTTTTATTAGTGAATTGCAATTAGATAAGTGCAGTTCATGGTTAAAACAAGAGATTACTCAAATGATTGATGCATTGCCTGAAGGATTAGAGCATGAAGATGATCTAATTTATAAAGGAGGTGTATTTGGTCTCCCCTCTTATGAGCTTTATAAGAAGCTAAGAGAAGAGTCAGAATATGCAGCATGGGTTTATGTTTATGGTTTTAGAGCCAACCATTTTACAGTAAGCGTAAACCATTTAAAAAGCATGAAGAGTCTTCAGGCTGTGAATGAATTTTTAAAAGGAAAAGGATTTATACTTAACAGTAGCGGAGGAGAGATCAAGGGAAATCCTTTAGAGCTTCTTGAACAATCAAGTACAATGGCTGGTCATTTAGATGTGGAATTTGCAGAGGGAACCTATCGGATACCAAGTTGTTATTATGAGTTTGCTTTACGTTATAAAATGGAGGATGGAGAGCTTTATTCTGGTTTTATAGCAAAATCTGCAGATAAGATATTTGAAAGTACAAACTTCTATTCAAGTTAATATTCATCAGTTGAGTTATTCTTGAATCATAAATTTTAAAGTACAAATGAAAGCGGAGGGCATCTTCGCTTTTTTTATATTTGTTAAGATAAACGTGCCATATGAATAGCCAAAATGTGTCGAGCCTCGTTGAAGAGCTAAAAGCTAAGATTAGCGGAGAAATTAAGTTTGATGAGAGTACTTTACTAATGTATTCAACAGATGCTTCGGCCTATCGTGAGAAGCCCCTATTTGTAGTCTGTCCTAAAGATGATTCTGATATTAAAAATCTGATTCTCTTTGCCAGGTCAAATAAATGTTCTTTAATTCCAAGAACCGCTGGTACCTCACTGGCAGGTCAGGTGGTTGGAAATGGAATTATTGTTGATTTATCAACTCACTTCAATGAAGTCCTTGAATTTAATCAGGAAGAAAGATGGATAAGAGTGAGGCCAGGAGTTGTCCTTGATGAGTTGAACAAGAGTCTACAACCGTATAAATTGTTTTTTGGCCCCGAGACGTCAACTTCAAACCGATGTATGATTGGTGGAATGGTTGGAAATAATTCGTGTGGAGCACATAGTTTAATATACGGAAGTACTCGGGATCATACATTACAGGTGGAAGGTTATTTGTCGGATGGCTCTTTTGTATCTTTCGAGGCATTGAGTCGTGAGGAGTTTAACAAAAAACTGGATCTTAACACCTTTGAAGGAGAATTATACCGGCATATTAACGCTCTACTTAGTCAGGAAGAGGTTCGAAAAGAAATAATTAGTAATTATCCTCATCCAGAAATCGAGCGTAGAAATACAGGATATGCTTTAGATCTACTACTCAATTGTGAGCTTTTTTCTGAGAGTGAAGAGAGGTTTAACTTCTGCAAACTGATTGCAGGATCAGAGGGAACCCTCTTTTTCATTACGGCTATAAAGTTGAATCTTGTCGATACTCCCCCATCAGAAGTTGCATTGAGTTGTGTCCATACACATACCATAAGTGAAGCCCTTCATGCAAATCTTATAGCACTTAAGCACTCTCCTGCATCAATTGAATTGATGGATAAAACTTTGATGGATTTGACTAAAGAGAATATTGAACAATCAAAGAATAGATTCTTTGTCAAAGGAGATCCCGGAGCGATATTAATAGTTGAGTTTGTTGGTGATAGCAAGGAAGAGATCAAACTTAAAGCAGAAGCATTAGAAAGAGAACTTAGAGAGACTGGTTTTGGGTATGAGTTTCCAGTTGTTTATGGCTCTGATGTGAAAAGAGTTTGGAATCTACGTAAAGCTGGCTTAGGTATTTTACAGAATATGCCAGGCGATGCTAAGCCAGTTCCCGTAATTGAGGATACTGCAGTCAGGCCTATAGATATGCCAGATTATATTGCTGATTTCGATAAAATGTTAGAGTCAATGCAATTAAGTTGTGTGTATTATGCTCATATAGCTACAGGAGAACTTCATCTTAGGCCAGTCTTGAATCTAAAGAGTGCTGAGGGTGTAGATAAGTTCAGGCGAGTAGCTGAAGAGACGGCGCGACTTGTAAAGAAATATAATGGATCACTATCTGGTGAACATGGTGATGGAAGATTGCGGGGTGAGTTTATACCAATGATGATTGGGCAGAAAAATTATGGTTATCTGGTTGATTTAAAGAAGAAATGGGACCCAGAAGGAGTTTTTAATCCCGGGAAAATCACAGATACACCGGCAATGGATACGAGCTTAAGGTTCAGTGCGAATCATAAACATAAGGATATTAAAACTTTCTACAACTTTGATAAAGATCAGGGTTTTTTAAGGGCCGTAGAGCGGTGTAATGGCTCTGGAGATTGCAGGAAATCTTCAATCATAGGAGGAACCATGTGCCCCTCGTTTATGGCAACAAGATTAGAGCATAATACAACAAGAGCCAGAGCAAATATCTTACGTGAATTCATTACAAAGTCGACAAAGCAAAATCCTTTTAATCATCAAGAGATTTATGACGTATTAGATCTTTGCCTGTCATGTAAAGCATGTAAAGCAGAATGTCCGTCAAATGTTGATATGGCAAAATTGAAGGGAGAGTTTTTACAGCATTATTATGATTCAAATGGTGTCCCATTCAGGACTATGGTAATAGCCTATATCACGTCGATAAATCAACTTGGATCATTGGTGCCAGCGATAACAAATATTTTTCTTAAGCCAGGTATTTTCTCTACTTATTTTAAGAAGATACTTGGATTTTCTGAGCACCGTTCTATGCCGCTTTTGTCAGCTGTTACTTTAAATAAATGGAACAAGAAAAAGAGAAAGGTCTCTAGTGGAGCCAGTCATGGAAAAGTTTATCTCTTTGCGGATGAGTTTACAAATTACAATGATGCAGAGATAGGAATAAAGGCGATTATGCTACTTGAGCAATTGGGTTATGAGGTGATTATTCCCCATCATGTTCAAAGTGGTAGAACCTTTATTAGCAAAGGACTATTAAGAAAAGCCAAGAGGATAGCTAACCATAATGTTCTTCTTTTAAAGGATAAAGTATCATCAGAGACTCCTTTAGTTGGGATTGAACCATCTGCTATATTAAGTTTTAGAGATGAATATCCAGAGTTGGTTAATAATGAATTAATTGAGGATGCAAAGAACATCGGAAAGAGCGCTTTATTAATAGAAGAATTTATCATGCAAGAGGTAAGATTAGGTAAGATAAATTCATCACAATTTACCTCAGCGAAGAGAGAAATTCTTTACCATGGACATTGTCAACAAAAAGCTATTGCATCAACAAAAGAGACTATAGCTTTTATGTCAATTCCTGAAAACTATAGTGTAAAGGAGATCCCATCAGGCTGTTGTGGCATGGCTGGTTCATTTGGTTATGAAAAGGAGCATTACGAGCTATCAATGAAGGTTGGAGAGCTAGTTTTATTTCCAGCAATTAAAGCGAGTGGGGATACAACATTGTTAGCAGCAGGTGGGACATCTTGTCGTCATCAAATTAAAGATGGGACTTCAAAAAAAGCATTCCATCCTGTGGAAATTCTGTTTGATGCATTGAATAAAGATTAGTCTTCAGTTTATATATGTAATACTGAAAATCAATGAATTATAAGTACCCGAAAAGCTAGCTACCATCTTATTATCATCTCATTTCCATTTTTTGATACTAATTTTTGATTTTTCGGAAAATGGAGATATTGGATAATTTCATAAAGGCATATATAACAAGTATTTAAACATATTGGTACAAAGATTGCAGATAGCTAGACGAGCTAAAAATTAGGATAAACTAAATCCGAATAACTATGAAAAGATCAATTTTTGCATTTTTAGTATTAGGTGCCATCTTCGCCGGATGTAGCAAAGATGAAACGACAACACCTGTAGTAAGTAGTTCAGATGAGAAAGTTATCACCGATCAGACTGAACTCAACAAAGCAATGGTTTACCAGAATGTTCCTATCACCTTTGAAGGTGGTTTGAAAATGGGATCAGGCTTTACCTTGGAAGCTACTGCCCTATCTCCAACTGTTAGTGGAGTAAAACTGAGTGCTACCTATGTGATTTTCCGTAACAACAAAGCTTATGTAACTTATCATGAGCGTGGTGAAGGTCATAAAGGTTATGTTCGTGTTTACGATGTAAGCACCCCAGCAACACCTGTAATTACAACTGCCTTAGCGTTTAGCGATATTGATATCAATGCTGCTGACATTAATCAGGCTGGAACAAAGCTTTATCTTGCCGGTTCATCATTTAAGAAAGGTGCTGTTTTATTAGTTATCGATTTAGATGGCACTGGTAATCTAACCGCTCCTTATGTTACTGTTCCAGTTGGTTCACCTGCTGCTTCTGCAAATGGTGTAATTCAAGCTTCAAATTATCTTTATGTATCAGTAGGTTCAACAAATGGTGGGTTATATGCATTAAATGCTACTGACTATACAGTTGTTGGTAATGACCTGTATGATGGAGCTAGTTTCTCAACCGCAAACGGAAGAGTTAACGGAAAACGTCATGCTGCTTTAGAAGGAAATGTTGTTGATTCAAAACTCCACGTTTACAAAGTTGGTAGTGTTGACCAAGCTGATGAGTTTGTATACTCAGTTGGTCCTATTGAGCATCAGAATGTTGAGGCTCAGTACACCACAGCTGGTAAGAGCACAATCTTCATGAGAGATAATGCAACTACTTGTTTCATTGCTAGAGGTAAATATGGTATGAAGGCTGTTGATGTATTAACTGGTAACTTGGTATATCAATCACCAGTTAATATGATTACCTATGGTAATACCAACGCAGTAAGCCAAGATAATGATTACATTTATCTTGCAAACGGTGCTCAAGGAGTTACTTTTGCAACTCCAGGTCCTGGTACCAACATTACCATCGCTGGTATTTGGAATGATGATTTACTCACTCCTGCAAGTGCAAACTTCGTAGCCAGCAACTCAACCCATGTTTTTGTTGCTAATGGTAAAGAAGGTGGTCTGAAGATTTTATTAAAGAACTAATAATTCTCTTCATAACTGAAAAAAGGGCTATTTCAATAGCCCTTTTTTTTTACCTATGATTTAGGAAATATAGGAAAATCAAACAACTACCATTCATTTACCACTCCGATTGTTCCAATATCTTAAATGAGACACCATATATTAAAGAGAGTTCATTGACGAATTCAAGTTCCTTACTTTTAAGAAGAGTCACTCCTACCCTGCAATCGTTAAGATATTCGGTTAGGTGAATAGATGCATCTACACGTTTGACGGATTTCATAACTTCACTCATATTTGAGTAGTTGAAATAGATCATCACAAATGAAGGAAGTAGAAATTCGTGTATATCTGATTTTTCAATAACATCAATAGTTGCTTGTTTATAAGCATTTATAAGACCAGGAACCCCAAGCTTAATTCCTCCGAAATATCGGATAACTACGACTAAGATATTCGTAAGATCTTTTGAGAGAAGTTGATTGTAGATTGGTTTACCGGCTGTACCAGCAGGTTCTCCATCATCATTGGATCGAAAGAGAGTTTTATCAGGCCCTAAAATCCAAGCATAGCAGTGATGTCTAGCATCAAAATACTCTTTTTTAAGATTATCAATAGATTCCTTAATCTCGGATTCAGAGTTAACGGGAAAAGCAAAAGATATAAACTTACTTCCTTTCTCTTTATATAGTCCTGTTTGAGGTTTAAGGATAGAAAGATATTTCGTAGGCTGCTCGCTCATCATCTGACTTTAAGATGGTAAAAATACGAATTTGTGTGCGATTCGAAATTTTTATTAGAAATTTACAATTAGAATTAACACTTTATATAATTGATATACAGAAATATGAACAAAGTTTTCTTAGAAAAGTGAAAAAAAGTTAAAAAAAGTTAACCGAATAGTTTGTGTTTTTAAAAATTGGTTGTACATTTGCACTGCAAAACAAACCTAAAACTAAAAGTTTAATGAAAAAGTTTAATGTTGTTCTCGTTGGTGTAGCAATTGCTGCTCTTACTGCTTGTGGTCCAAGCGCTGCTGAAAAAGCTGAAAAAGCTCGTCAAGATTCTATCCGTATTGCTGATTCAATCGCTAAGGTTGAAGCTGAAAAGCAACGCGTAGCTGACAGCATCGCTATGGCAGATCAAGCTGCAAAAGAAAAAGCTATCGCTGATTCAATTGCTGCTGCTGAGGCTAACAAAAAAGGTGGTAAGAAGAAATAATTTCTCTTCCAACGAAATGAAAAGGGATGGCTTAAACCATCCCTTTTTTTATTTTACGGAATTCCCACAATCACTACTATTTAGAAAACAATGCTGTAAGATAGATTTTAAATTTCTACTGAATTATGGTTATAATCGTTGAGATATTTAAGCAGAAGTAAACACTAACTTGTTAAATTACCGTTCATTAGACAAGATAGGTTAAGAAAATCCAAAATTTGTTAAAAAAAGTTAATTGAAACACTTGTTTTTTTAAAATCTGGTTGTACCTTTGCAATGCAAAACAAACCTAAAACTAAAAGTTTAATGAAAAAGTTTAATGTTGTTCTCGTTGGTGTAGCAATTGCTGCTCTTACTGCTTGTGGTCCAAGCGCTGCTGAAAAAGCTGAAAAAGCTCGTCAAGATTCTATCCGTATTGCTGATTCAATCGCTAAGGTTGAAGCTGAAAAGCAACGCGTAGCTGATAGCATCGCTATGGCAGATCAAGCTGCAAAAGAAAAAGCTATTGCTGATTCAATTGCTGCTGCAGAAGCTAACAAAAAAGGTGGCAAGAAGAAATAATTTTTCTTCCAACGAAATGAAGAGGGATGGCTTAAACCATCCCTTTTTTTATGCAATAATTGATTATCTTTACTTAGAGTTGACTAATGATAAATAAAGGCAGAACTAGTGGAATTCAAATTAACTTCGGAATTTCAACCAACGGGAGATCAACCACAGGCGATCAAACAATTAACTGAAAGCATACAACGTGGTGATCAAGCGAATGTTCTTTTAGGTGTGACTGGAAGTGGGAAGACATTTACTATTGCCAATGTAATAGCCAATTTAAACAGACCAACTTTAGTTTTAAGTCATAACAAGACTTTGGCAGCTCAACTGTATAGTGAGTTTAAACAATTTTTTCCAAATAATGCTGTAGAATACTTTGTCTCATATTACGATTATTATCAACCGGAAGCATATCTTCCAACCACTAATACATACATTGAGAAAGATTTAAGCATTAACGATGAGATTGAAAAATTACGTTTAAGTACATCAAGCTCTTTGTTGTCGGGCAGACGAGATATTATAGTTGTTTCTTCAGTCAGTTGTATATATGGTATAGGAAATCCAGATGATTTTAATGCAGGAACTATACGAATAAAGTCTGGAGAGACTTTTAGTAGGACAAAGTTTCTATTAGATCTTGTGGAGAGTCTATATTCAAGAACAGAAGCAGATTTTAAGAGAGGGAATTTTCGGGTAAAAGGAGACACTATAGATGTGTTTCCAGCATATGCTGATGAAGCATTCCGTGTATTGTTTTGGGGTGATGAAATCGAATCAATTGAGATATTTGATCCGATTAATGGTTACACATTGGAATCCATCCAAGAATGTACAATTTACCCTGCAAATATATTTGTTACCTCCCATGATCAAATGAAACGGGCAGTCACGGAGATTCAGACTGACTTAATAAAGCAAGTTGAGTATTTTAATTCAATAGGTAAAGCATTTGAGGGGAAGCGATTAGCTGATAGAGTTTCCTATGACATTGAAATGATGAAGGAGTTAGGCTATTGTTCAGGAATTGAGAATTATAGCCGCTATTTTGATGGTCGAAAACCTGGAAGTCGACCATTTTGTCTGATGGATTTCTTCCCTTCTGATTATCTATTAGTTGTTGATGAAAGTCATGTGACGATGCCTCAAATTAGAGCAATGTATGGTGGTGATAGATCAAGAAAGCAGACGCTTGTGGAATTTGGGTTTCGCCTACCTTCAGCTATGGATAATCGTCCCCTGAAATTTGAAGAGTTTGAAAACATTGTAAATCAAGTAATATATGTCAGTGCTACACCAGCAGATTATGAGTTACAACAATCATTAGGTGTAGTAACAGAGCAATTGATAAGACCTACGGGTTTGCTTGACCCGGTTATTGAAGTTAGGCCAAGCATAAATCAGATAGATGATCTACTTGAGGAGATAGAATTGACTATCCGTAGAGGAAATAGAGTGTTAATTACTACACTGACTAAGCGAATGGCCGAAGAGCTCTCCAAATATCTTCAGAAGATGGGTGTAAGGTGTGAGTATATTCATTCAGATGTAGAGACACTTGAGCGAGTTGAGATTATGAGGAACCTGCGGCAAGGGTTATTTGATGTTTTAATTGGTGTAAACTTACTAAGGGAGGGACTAGACCTTCCTGAGGTTGCATTAGTTGCGATACTAGATGCTGATAAAGAAGGTTTCTTAAGAAACACTCGATCACTGACTCAAACGGCGGGCAGAGCGGCTAGAAATGTAGAGGCAAAGGTTATTATGTATGCCGATACAATCACACGCTCAATGAAGGAGACAATAGATGAAACGAACAGAAGGAGGGAAATTCAATTGGCTTACAATGAAGAAAATGGAATAACTCCTCGTGGCGTGATTCGGTCACATGATGAAGCGTTGAGTCAAGTGAAGAAAGATGGAGTTCCCAATAGGGCTTATTTTGAGAAAGAGAGTCCATTGATTGCAGCTGAGCCAGTTGTAAGAACAATGGGCGAAGAGCCGCTCAGAAAACTCATTCAATCAAAAAAGAGTGAGTTAACTCGGGTAGTAAAAGAATTGGACTTTATTGAGGCCGCACGAATAAGGGATGAGCTGATTGAACTTGAGGAACTTCTTAAAATGATGGTTAAGAATACCGAAAATGATGTAACTTCCTATAAAAAGGATCGTAAAACAGATAAATAATAGGTCGATATTTTTGTACATTAGTAAGTTTTTGAAAACTTCTTGTTATGAAAAAGAAAATTCTTGTTATCGATGATGAACAGAGCATACGGTTATTACTTGAAAACTTTTTGAAAAAAGAGTATGAGGTAGTAACTTGTAATAATGGAGAAGAAGGATTGAATTGGTTGGAATCAAATATTCCATCTCTGATTATTTGTGATATCCAGATGCCGGTGATGGATGGGTATGAATTCATAAAACGAGTTAGAGCAAGTGGATTTCAGAAGCACACTCCAATATTAATGCTATCAGGGGAAGAAAGTTCAGATAGTCGTGTGAAATGCTATAAGTTAGGTGCACAGGATTTTCTTGTTAAACCTTTTAATTTTCAGGAGTTAGAAGCCTTAATTCACAAGAATATCTTTCCTATTCACTTTGCAATCGAGTGGTAATAATTAATCCATTTTTGAATATGGATACAAGTAGTGCGGTTAAGAAAATACTATATGTTGGTGCTGATGCAAGAATTATTAATCAATTTCAATTAGCATCAGAAGAGTTTATTCTCTTTCAGGCAGAGAATTCACTGCAAGCAGTGCGAGTTATTACGTCTACAAAAGGAATAGATGCCATTCTTTGTGAATTACATCTTCCTGGCGACTCTGCTATTGGATTGTTCTCTTATCTACAGAAGGAGGATCATGTTCAACTACCATTCTTTGTTGTAGCACACGATTTTGAACCGATATTTTTTAAGGAGGCGCATCAAAAAGGGCTAAATGATTTTTTTGTTACTCCTTTAAATCTTCAAAATATTGCTTATCGCATTGATTTTATAAAGAGGTTTAACTTGAAGTTTGCCGATCAAGTCCCAGTTTATCTTAAGGCAGATGATTATAAACTAGATATTAAGAAGCGAATATTTGACATTCTGGTTGCCAGTTTTGCTCTTATTCTTCTCTCCCCTATCCTCCTCGTAAGTGTTTTTGCAATATGGGCAGAATCAGGATTTAAAGGGAAAGTTTACTATATAAGTAAAAGATTTGGACGATACCAGGCATTTGATTTTTATAAACTTAGAAGCATGAGTCTTGATGCAGATAAGAAATTAAAGGATCTAAAGCATCTCAATCAGTACTCTGCTGAGAAAGAAATTATTGAAGATGATAACGAGATTTCCAAATGCCCGAGGTGTGCACAGCTCCCCGAAGGTCAATTCTGTTCTCAGCCATTAAATTATGGTATGAATAGAGTTTGTGAATTTTGGTATTTGGAACTAAAACGGAAAAAAGGGCAAGCCGCATTTATTAAGATCAAAGATGATCCAAGAATCACTAAAATTGGAAGAATTATTCGTAATACCAGTATCGATGAATTACCCCAATTGATTAATGTTTTAAAAGGAGATATGTCAATTGTAGGTAATCGTCCACTTCCTTTATACGAAGCTAATATGCTGACTACGGATCAGTTCAGCGAGCGTTTTGGTGCTCCTGCTGGCATAACCGGATTATGGCAGGTTGAAAAGAGAGGCAGAAAAGGGCCGATGAGTGAAGAAGAAAGAAAGATGTTAGATAATAATTATGCGCTTAATAATTCGTTTTGGGGAGATATAAAACTAATTTTGCGAACTATTCCTGCACTCTTTCAGAAAGAAAATGTTTAAAATGAAGCTTAAATACGCACCTTTACATACTCTTTTACTCATATTTTTTATCTTTATTCTCGGGGTACAACCTTTAATGGCTCAGCAAGAGGATGCTGATACAAATTTTGTTTTTAACCCAATTGTTGAAGACATTACCGATCGTATTCCTCCTTTACAGACATTAATTGACTCAGCATTACAGTATTCTCCTTTATTGAGGCAAAGAGATGCATCAGTAGATTTAGGGAAGTATAATTTTCTGACACAAAAGAGACAGTTACTAAATAACATTGCACTTAATGGAAGTGTATCTTATGGTTATAGTGGCGTGTATTCTTCAAGTGAGAATCCCAATATTACAGCTGAT
>JAJTBW010000293.1 GCA_021286705.1 Sphingobacteriia bacterium | reverse complement strand
AATCCGTTTAAATCCGTTAAATCCGCGTGCCTATGTCCCGATGCACGAAGTGCATTTCCTAAATTGCTACCTTTATTTCACAACCACCAATCTTCCTACACCCTTCTCACGGCCACTAACGATACTACACATATACACACCACCCTTTAGGTTGGCTGTTGGGATTATATGCGTACCCTCATGTTGCCTTAACTCAGCCGAGTAGACCATTTGCCCACTCAGGTCATAGAGTTCAAGTCTTGCTCTATTCTCTGAGACTGGTAACGTGTAATGAAGCACACTGTTTTCGTTGGCCGGATTCGGCTGGAAATAGAGTTTTATTGCCTGCATAGCCAGATCTTCCACTCCGGTGCAGTCGCGGTGGACTTCAACCTCGAGTGTATCGCTGGGTTGAATGATACCACACTCCGTATCCAGTCTGACGCTGAGCTTTACGGTTCCTTCAAAGTTAGGATTCCATGTAATGGTAGTGATAGAGTCAGTGTTAGAAGCTACACCAGCCTCTGCTGGGTCAATAACCCAGAGGTATCCATTGGCATCAAAGTAAGGGTGGGTAACATACTCACTCGTTGGTTGAAGGTTAACACAAACCCGGGTGTCACCTTCCGGGCGGCTGGTTTTATAGTATTCACATTCGCGGAGTTCTATAAGCCAGATGTCAGCACCTTTGTATCCTGTAGTAGTAACATCGCAAAGAGCATTAAGATAACCTTGACTAGCAACAATCCATCTTCCTTTTCCAATATTTACTGCACCACCAGCATAAATATCTCCGTAATCACCAAAAACTTGTTGCCATATAATATAACCGAGACTATCAGTTCTTGTTATGGATAACCCGGATGGATTAATTGTAAGACCCATTCCTTCAACACATCTTGGATTGGGTGATGAGGCAAAAACCATAAAACCACCATCTTCCATTGAAAACAATCCGTTCTTCCATGCTGGTCTATTCCATGTTTCAAAAGTACTAGGTATCTCTTTTATATCTGGAAGGCCCAGACATCTCCCCCACTTAAAATTGCCCATGAAATCAATTTTAAATAACCATATATCTCTTGAGATATCTGGCTTCATGCAACCTCCCTCGGCTGCATGGTCTGTAGTTGATCTAGTATTTGTTACTAATACATAGCCATCTTTCATCTCAATTATATCTCTTACAAAATCATCTTCATCATCACCCCCATACAATCCTTGCCATTCAATATTGTTGTCCTTATCAAGCTTTATAAGCCATGTGTCATAAAGGCCAAAACACGTTCCAGTGATCATGCCTCCTACCTCCATGGTAGTTGATGCGACTAAGACACCACCATCTGATGTTGCAATTCCTGAATAGGTCTGCTGATAACCTACTGTACCTAATACTTTATTATTTACTATTTCCCCATCAGGACTTAACTCTAAGATCCAATCATCTTTATCTCCATAATTACATGGAACGTCCTGATCATTTGAGTAGCTTGACCCACCAGTGACAATGTTACCATTCGTTTTAATATTAACCCAAGATCCTTCATCTCCTAAACTTCCTCCAAAACGCTTACTCCAAATAAAATCACCATCTGGATTCAACTTAAAAACCCAACGATCATTCCACCCTTTTGTAATTGGTGGAACATCTCCATTTGTACTTCCAGTCTCGCTACAAACTATTAAACTTCCATTCTCATCTAACGTTAAAGACCAGCCAGGTTCTGCAGCTGCTCCTCCATAGCAACGACTCCAGATTTTATTGCCTCTTAAATCAGTTTTAATAATAAGAATGTCTGTCTGCCCATGATTACTAGATGCATCATAATCCTTGGACTCTGTTTTACTACAAATAATCAAATTATTGTCAGGTGTCTTTATAAGTGCCGGAGCAAACTCCCTTTCACTCCCTCCAAAGTGTTTCTGCCATTTTATACCCATTTGGGCATATCCATGATTGCCAATGAAAAATATTAAGTAGGCACAAATAAATAGATGAATTAACCTTGAAGTTTTCATAGCACTCTCCTCCTTTTGATTTTAGGGAGAGTTGTCAATGCGTTTTTTACGGTTTTTCTCATAGAATAGGTTCTGGTTAGATTTCACATGTTGGTAATGGTTCGAATACCTCTTTACGGTTTCTTATATTGCAAACTTATAAAAATTTCTATTATAATGCAATAAATAGTCGGGGATTTTGAGTGACCAGTAAGAATTCAATTACCACAAACCAAGTGGTGTATCTATTTCGGTGCGCTGCACCTTAGAAAAGATCTTGGGGGGTGCTTTACCTGACGGCTACAAATATTTCCGGTGCTAGCGCACCTGGGGTCTACAGGGCGTCTATTTAAATCCTGTGTAAATCCGTCTAATCTGCGTCATCAGTGTTCTAACCAATCCGTGGAATCCGTTAAAATCCGTTAAATCCGCGTGCCTATGTTTCGATGCACGAAGTGCATATTAGATTTGGGATAACAGGTTCGGG
>JAJTBW010000087.1 GCA_021286705.1 Sphingobacteriia bacterium | reverse complement strand
GAACTATATAGGTAGAGGATATAGAGGGGATATTGAGGAGATGTCGAGGAGATGTCGAGGAGATGTTGAAAAGATGTTGATAGAGATCATTTAAACCACGAAAAGCACGAAAGGCACGAAAACTGCTAGATGAAGAATTTCGTGTTTTTAGTGTTTTTCGTGGTTAAATGTAATCAGCATCAGACTAAATTCAAAATTCAAGAATTCAAAGATTTACAAGCACCGAACAGCTTCAGGCTACTAGCTGCCAGAAGCCAAATGCCAAATGTCGATGCCAGATGCCAGATGCCAGAAAAAGAACGATCGTGTTAATTTTTCGGTTGCAAGATGGCAGCTAGAGTCCTAGTTTTGCCAAACTATCATTTATTAAACTTTATATGACCACTTACTTCTCGTATGGTGATAAAGAAATTGAGCATCTCAAAAAGGTTGACAAAAGGCTTGCAGTCATAATCGACCAGATAGGCATGATTAACAGAGCTATTAATCCGGATCTCTTTTCGGCCCTCATAAATGCGATCATAGGTCAACAGATATCGACTAAGGCGCATCAAACGATCTGGCAAAGAATGCAGAACGACCTTAAGGTGGTGACTCCAATGACGATTGATAATACGACCGCTGATCAATTGCAGAAACACGGGATTACCTTTAAAAAGGCTAAATATATCAAGGAGGTTGCAAAAAAAGTGCTGTCGAATGAGTTTGATATTAGCGCCCTCTATATGATGTCAGATGAAGAGGTGTGCACAAAGTTAGCAGAGTTGAAAGGGATTGGGGTGTGGACGGCTGAGATGATAATGCTGTTTTCGATGCAGCGGACTAATGTTCTAAGCTACGGTGACTTAGCCATCCTGCGAGGGATGAGAATGGTCTATCGTCATAAGACAATCGATAAAGAGAGATTTAAAAGATACTGGAGACGGTATACCCCATATGCCTCGGTTGCAAGCCTCTATCTTTGGGCTGTGGCAGGCGGAGCCATTGAAGGATTAACAGATCCGGCACCTAAAATGAAGAAGTGATGATGGAGGATAAAAGAGAGATATTCTATAAAGCCTTCCTTGAAAAAGACAGTTCGTTTGAGGGGGTGTTTATTGTGGCTGTGAAGACGACGGGCATCTTTTGCCGGCCAACTTGTCCCGCCCGGCCTAAACCCGAGAATATCGAGTTCTATCCATCAGCCAAAGAAGCTTTGGATAACGGTTATCGGCCATGTAAAGTATGCAAGCCTATGGAAAAGCTGGGTAATCCGCCGGAAGGCATTAAGAAACTGCTCAAATACCTCGAAGAGCATCCATCGGTAAAAGTGAAAGACGCTGATTTATGCGAGATGGGCTTAGAACCCAATCAGGTGCGTCGTTGGTTCCTGAAGAACTATAGACAGACATTTCATGCATACCAGAGGATGTTTCGGGCTAATACCGCATTTCAACGCATCCAGTTAAACGAGAATGTATCAGATGTTGCCTTCGGGTCAGGCTACGATTCATTAAGCGGATTTAATCAGATGTTCAAGAATATTATTGGCACATCGCCACAGAATAGCAAAGAGAAGCAGATCGTCAATATAGCCTATATTGAGACCGATATGGGTCTAATGGTTGCCGGTGCGACGGAGACAGGCATTTGTATGTTCGAGTTCGCCGATTATAAACTGATAGATTTAGAGCTTAGGCAGCTGGGTAAGCATTTCAAGGCGCCACTGGTACAAGGTGAGAATCGTCATATAGAAACCCTTCGGAGGCAGATCGAAGAGTACTTCAAAGGAGATCGCAGAGCGTTTGATATCCCGTTAGATCTAGTAGGTACGGAGTTTCAAAAGGAGGTCTGGTTGGCGCTATTAAAGATACCATATGGTAGCACGACAACCTACGCAAGACAGGCAGAACTTATTGGGAAATCCACCTCGGTTAGAGCTGTTGCCAATGCGAATGGTAAAAACAAGATCTCGATAATACTACCATGTCATAGGGTCATTGGCTCAGATGGATCTCTCACGGGTTATGGCGGTGGGATGTGGAGGAAGAGAAAGCTGTTGGAGTTTGAACAAAGGTGCAGGCAGGGGGAGTTGGAGTTATAGATGAAAGGAGATTTTAAACTGGATGCTTCGACTTCGCTCAGCATCCGGGCGACTTCGCTCAGCATCCGGGCGACTTCGCTCAGCATCCGGGCGACTTCGCTCAGCATCCGAGCGACTTCGCTCAGCATCCGGGCGGCTGTGGTCAGCATCCGGGTGACTTCGCTCTGCATCCGGTTGGCTCTGCTCATTATCCAGCATCCAATCGATGTTGAAGTGGTCAAACCAAGATATTAACCTAGGGTACTCTATCTAAAGCTCTCTTATTTGCGTCCCATCTCCTGAGAATGAAAAAGAGCGTATCAACCTTTGGTTGATACGCTCTTTTAATCTAGTGGTCTTTTCAGCGGAGAAAGAGGGATTCGAACCCCCGGTACCACGCAATGGGTACAACTGATTTCGAGTCAGTCCCGTTCGACCACTCCGGCATTTCTCCGTCGGCAAAGGTATGTAAAAGATTTTAATTTCTATTCATCATATCTAACCTCCATATAGAGATTTTGACCGTATCTTCTTACATTGTTAACTATCTTTGCCTAACATCAATTCAAACCTACGACTAGGGTAAAAGCCATTATATGACTATATATACCTTTCATGCGTAGGCCATTCTAAAAGTAAATCGTTTCACAGATGAAGACTTTATTATCATCACTCCTACTTCTGGTTCTCTCGATTACCGTAATTGCCCAACAGGAGCCACAGACAAACTATGGCCAAATTACGACAATCGTCGGATTTAAATCGGCTTATGTGGATGCAAGAAATATCTACATCTGGTTACCATCTAACTACACCCCTGCAAAGAAATACGCTGTTCTCTACATGCATGACGGACAGATGCTCTTTGATAGTACAACCACATGGAATAAACAGGAGTGGATGGCTGATGAGACTGCCGCACGACTCATCGATGACGGTAAAACTAAAGAGTTTATTATAGTCGGAGTTAGTAATAATGATAAATATCGTCACTCTGAATACTTTCCCCAGAAAGTGGCAGAGGCACTCCCCTCCCAACTTCGTGATACCCTGTACCGGAAAGCGTTAATGGGCATGCCTCGTTCCAATAATTACCTTAAGTTCCTTGTAGAAGAGCTAAAACCCTATATCGATAAAAACTTCTCTACCCTACCCGATCGTGATAACACCTTCATTGCCGGTTCAAGCATGGGAGGTCTAATATCACTTTATGCCATCTGTGAATACCCTAAAGTTTTCGGTGGAGCTGCATGTTTATCTACCCATTGGATTGGTAACTTCGATCTCTATCAGAATGTTATCCCTAAAGCCTTTGCAACTTATGTCGATAAAAACCTACCCGACCCCAAGACTCATAGGCTCTACTTTGATCATGGCGATAAGACATTAGATCAATTCTACAAACCCCATCAATTAGAGATCGATAAGGTATTATATAAGCATAACTATAACAAAAGTAATATGATAACCCTATTCTTCCCCGGCACAAACCACTCGGAGAAGGCATGGCAACAAAGGTTACATATCCCCTTTACCTTTTTGTTGGCTAGATAAATCTGTACCATTACTCATTTAAACCCTAATTATTAAAGATTGCTAAGAGTAGTACGCTATTCTTAATTCGCTATGCCGTTCTGTTTCTCTGAATGATCATACAATTATACCGGAAATAACATCTTGCTTATTAAAATTATTAAATTAGCCGGAACAATTTAACAGGTCATCATAGTCTTACAAGACGAGTAAACAAGTCGGTATGAAAAAAACTTTAACCTTTCTACTGCTTCTATTCTTACCATTTATTCTGGTAAAAGCACAATGGAGCAACAACCCTGCAATTAACACTATTATTTGTAACCTGGGCGGTGAACAAGCCATCCCTAAAGTAGCTGTATGCCCCGATGGTTCATACTACATAGGTTATTTCAGCAATGAGAGTAACAATTACAACGTCAGGCTACAGCGCCTCGATGCGCAAGGCAATATCTTATGGGCAAGCAATGGCATTCTGATTAGTAATAATCAACAGGACACCTGGCTTACAGATTGGGATATGACGGCTGATCAATCTAACCATGCGATCCTTGCGTTCAATGACATTAGAGACGGTAATACCAATGTGTACGCTTATCGCATCTCTCCTACCGGAACTTTTGTGTGGGGTGCCAATGGAGTTACTCTTTCAAATAACAGCAACTTTAATGCAGCGCCTAAAGTCATTGTGACCAATGCAGGTAACGCTATCGTTGCCTGGATGAGCGGCGACTATATCACAATGCAAAAGATCAATGCTGCAGGAACCCTTCAATGGGGAACCAATGGCATCACTCTTACCACTGCTAATCGAAATACCTGGCCTCAGATGTTGCCTATTGGTACCGACGATTTCTATATGAAGTATTATGATGATTCTGGCGTCAGCTGGTCGCCTACTAGACATATATATGTTCAACGTTTCGGTGCAACAGGTGCCGGAGTTTGGGCTTCGCCATTAACCATCTCAAATGCCGGTGGGATTGCCGGACAGAATCAAATTTTACCGTTTATCTCTGATAACAATGGCGGGTTCTATCTTGCATTTGATGATGATCGTGATAATAATCTCTTCAATAGCACCTTCATACAACATTGCAATAGTAGCGGTGTGCTTACCTATCCCACTAACGGACTGGAGGTTTGTACTACCAGCGGATGGCACCACTGGTACCCCAAGATTGCTTGTCCCGTTGGCTCAAGTGATGTCTATGTCTTCTGGAATGAGATAAATGGCAATCAGAATATCTGGGGGATCTACGGACAAAAGATCTCAAGTGCAGGAGTAAGAACATGGGGCGATGCAGGAAAGGTATTTATACCTACCTCTGCTACCGACTACTATCCAATGTTTGCGGACAAAGTTGAAAATGATGTCGTTCTTTTTATTGAACAATACACTAATTCAATAAACACAATTGTCAAGGCCATGAGGATTAACCCATCGGGGGATTTTGTATGGACACCAACTATGGCATCTATGTCGACCTACGACTCAGAGAAGATTCATACCGATTTTGCTCCATTAGCCAATAATCAATGGGTTGCAGCCTGGGAAGATACCAGAAACAGCTCCACAGATATCTATGCCCAGAATCTATCAATGGCCGGAACAAATGGGCCGTTGAACTATGGTACTATCTCAGGGCAGATTACGCTTAATGGAGGTTATGGAAGTGTTACCGATGTAACCGTTCAGGCGGGGACAAACACCACGCATCCTAACGCAGCCGGCATGTATACGATAAGTACACTTTCAGGGAACTATACTGTCACTGCAACATTAAGTGGTTATAATAGTGCTTCCCAGAGTAACGTTGCAGTACTTACCAACCAGACCACAACTGTTAATCTAACTCTTAATGCAATTCCTGTTGGTAAAATTGAAGGAAAAGTAACCTTGCTGAACGGTTCAGGCATTATTACATTGGCCGAGGTAAAAGCAGGGGCAACAGTGACGCACCCCGATATCAATGGAAACTATACCCTCATTGTCTCACCAGGTACCCATCAGGTAGTCGCATCACTACCCTATTATATCAATGATACGGTAAACAGTGTGGTTGTTACCAATAATAACACAACCCCTAATGTTGACCTTGAACTCGAGCTGGCACCTACAACAGGTACCGTTACGGGTACCGTTACCCTAACAGGCGGTACAGGCGATGTCACCCAGGTTCTCATAGATGCAGCAGGAACTACCACTCATCCTAATGCTTCAGGATTCTATAGTATGGTAGTGCCTGTTGGGAATATAGATATTTACGCATCGCTCAGTGGTTATGCTACACAATATCAGTTCGGTGTAGGAGTTATCGGAGGACAGACAACACCAAATGTAAACTTCAATCTGGTCTCACTTGGATCAACCGGCACAATCACCGGACATGTCACCATAAATGGGACCATTCAGGATGTAACCCTAACTACTATCACAGCCGGGAACTATATAACCAATCCGGATATGTCAGGTAATTATCAACTGGTTGTACCTGCCGGTAACTATCAATTAACAGCAAGCCATCCATACACCGAGACACAATCTCTATCGAATATTCAGGTGACATTGGGCAACACAACCAGTAATGTCGACTTCCAGCTCAATGTCAACAGAACTGACATGATTGTCACAATTACCGACCAATGGTCATACTTTCTCACAGGAGGTAGCTTTTCCATTACAGGCCCCGAGGCCACCTATACAGGAGAAAATGTTATGGATACAGTAGTTATACCGGCCGTATTATATGGAAGTTACACTGGTTCCGCTTCATGGCTTGGTATATGGACAAACATTGAGGAGGTAATCAATGCAAATAACAACGAAATACATTTCATCATCATTCCCGAAGGAATCTCTGAAATAGACTCAAAAGTTGTAGTTATCACGCCTAATCCCGTTTCAAACCATTCAATGGTTAAAGCAGATCTAAACGATCAGTCAAACATTCAGGTAAGCATTTTAAGCTATACCGGAGGACTTTTAGCACAGAAAGTTTTATCGGGGAACGATTTACGAGTTGGAATAATGCTAAACGACTTAATGCCCATTGATCAACTAGCAAATGGACTCTATATTCTAAAGCTCGACCAAAAAGATAAACAGCTAACTCAAAAGTTTATCTTATCAAGATAGAAAAGCTTAACAGTGACATAAACCAGTGAAACGGATTATTGATGTTTAGTAATAATGCTAAATCGTGACATTGAGTAGTGACACTGAATAATCTCTAAAAATTGATATAAATAGTAATTATATCACAACCAAATAAAAGGCCGGAGTACGAACTTCGGTCTTTTGTTTTATATTTCATTGACCCTTTGAATCTTGACCCATCTTGCAGCTTTTTTATGAAAAATGATTTGTAGTCCCTAAGGGGGTTTTGGAAACCGGTAAATTAGGTATTTACTTTGTGGGCATGTATTTTTGAACCACCCATTAAAATGATCCAATCGTATTGTATTATATAGATCATTTAAACCACGAAAGGCACGAAAGGCACGAAAACTCCTAGAAGAAGTATTTCGTGTTTTTTGTGTTTTTCGTGGTTAAAAAGGAGTAAAGAACCACGAAAGGCACGAAAGGCACGAAAGGCACGAAAACTCCTAGAAGAAGTATTTCGTGTTTTTTGTTTTTTCCGTGGTTAAAAAGGAGTAAGGAACTACGAAAGGCACAAAAACTCCTAGAAGAAGTATTTCGTGTTTTTAGTGTTTTTCGTGGTTAAAAAGGAGTAAAGAACCACGAAAGGCACGAAAGGCATGAAAGGCACGAAAGGCATAAAAACGGTTAGAAGAAGACTTTCGTGATTTTAGTGTTTTTCGTGGTTAAAAATAAAATCTGAGGTACACAAATCTGTACTTAAAGAAAAGCAATGGTCTGAACCATCTTCTTTTTTGTCAGGATAGCTGTAAAGTAGGTTGAATCCCTTGAATCTTGAATCCCTTGAATCTTGAATTCTTCTAATCTTGAATCCTTCCCAATTACCAACCATCTGCCAGTTGCCAGATGCCAGATGCCAGCAGCCTGCTGCCAGTTGCCCCTAAAACTTATGTCTTTTAGCCCTTCCTTCATTAAATAGAAGCATCCCCAGGAACATTATTAATCCGTTTAAGATTAATAGTTCAAAGCCAAACTTATAACCATTGAACCATTCAACAGAGTTTGAACTTAGAATATAGCAGATAACCGGGGATAGGACAGCTAAATATGGAACAACTTTATCTTTTACCGCATAAGGAGTAAAGAGACCAAAGGCATAGAGACCAAGTAATGGTCCGTATGTATAACCCGCTACCGTGAATACGGCGCTGATCACAGCGTCATTATTTACTGCATCGAAGATTATAATCACCAGAACCAGAGCTAATGACATTAGAAGGTGAACACGTGTTCTTGTCCTTTTTAACTTATCACCCTCTAATTTATTCCCATTCAGGATATCGATCATAAACGAGGTAGTCAAAGCCGCCAGCGCTGAATCGGCACTGGCGTAGGCAGCCGCAATGATACCTATGATAAAGATGATACCCAGGCTAACATTAAAATAGCCTCCGGTAGCTAACATCGGAAAGAGTTGATCAGTATTTGCGGGAATTTGGATCCCCTGAGCATGTGCATACATTCCCAATAATGCTCCAAGACTTAAGAACATAAGATTTATAGGTAAGAACATGAATCCGTAGGAATACATATTCTTTTTAGCATCTTTAACATTCTTACAGGCTAGGTTTTTCTGCATCAAATCCTGATCAAGTCCGGTCATGACAATGGTTGTAAAGGCACCGCCAAGAAACTGCTTCCAGAAGTAGTTTTTCGAGTTAGGATCATCAAAGAACCACATCCTCGAATACTCACTATGATAGACCTTTGAGACCATATCAAAGAACGAGAGATCAAGTGCATTTTTAATCAATACAAGCGATAAGACGACCGCAGAAAGCATTGCAATAGTTTGTATCAAGTCGGTCCAGATAATCGTTTTAATGCCTCCTTTGAACGTATAGAGCCATATTAACATGATGGTTGCTGTCACCGTTACCCAAAACGGGACACCTAAAGGTTCGAAGACTAACTTCTGTAAAACAATAGATACGAGGAATAATCTGAAACTTGCACCAATGATACGGCTGATTAAGAAAAATGAGGCTCCAGTTTTATAAGACCAGAAACCAAAACGCTCCTCCAGATAGGTATAGATACTCGTAAGGTTCATCCTATAATAGAGGGGCATCAAGACATTAGCAATAACAAAATAACCCAGAAGGTAACCAAGTACCATCTGCAGGTATGAAAACTGACTCGTCATTACCCAACCGGGAACGGAGATGAATGTAACCCCTGAAATAGAGGTACCAATCATACCGATGGCAATGATATACCAGGGAGATTTTTTGTTTCCGTTATAAAAACTCTGGGAATCTAACTTACGGGTTGTCAGATATGAAATAAAGATTAAGCCGGCAAAGTATACAACTATTATAGCCGCAATGAAGAGAGGTGACATTCAATTTGTATTTCTTCTGCAAACTAAAGAAAAGATTCAGGATTCACCAAACCTTCCAATTCAAATGGCCATGCTGATCTACAAAAAGTTCTTATCTACCCACTCCTGAAAAGCGGATTTAAACTGATCACCAACAGGGATATACTCTTGACCAAATACAATCCTGTTACGTTCAATGATCTCAATTCTATTTAGGTTCACGATAAATGACTTATGAACCCTCATAAACTTATCGGTTGGCAGTTTAGACTCAAGCTGTTTCATGGTCACCTGAGATAGTAACGGCTTTGCCTGACCAACCATAAAGACTTTAACATAGTCCTTTAATCCTTCTAGATATAAAATATCGGAAAGGTTGATACGTCTCACCTTGTAGTCTGACTTGATGAATAAAAAGTCGTTGTTACCCTCAACAACCACAGGTTTGGGTAAATTACTCCCAATTCTTTCTTTTACCTTAATTGCAGAGGCAAGAAAGCTCTCATATGAGAAAGGTTTGACCAGATAATCAACCACATCAAGTTTATAACCCTCTATAGCATAATCCTGGTAAGCTGTTGTAAACACCACCTTCGGGCCATCTTTTAGCAAAGCTGCCAACTTAGTACCGGAGAGATCAGGCATTCTAATATCTAGTAGAACAAAATCAACCTCATTCTCCTGAAGAAAGGTCAACGCCTCTAACGGGTTAGTAAATGAGCCAACCAAATCGAGAAATGGGGTTTGATTTATATAACTGACCACCAGCTGCAGAGCAAGTGGCTCATCGTCTATGGCAACCGTACGAAGCATTTTAGTTCTGTTTTTGATTGATAATTAAATGAACCCTAAACAAGGTAGTCTTATCTTCTATCTCAAGTTGATGACTCTTCGGAAAGAGTAGATCTAGTCTCTTTTTCACATTAACCAATCCTATTCCACCAACCCGATCTTTTTCTGTAAAACTCTTAAAGGCTGAGTTCTCGCACTCAAAAACAACCTTTTCATCATCAATATTCAAATGAATTCTAATAAACGAGTGCTCCCTGTTACTTACACCGTGTTTAAAAGCATTTTCGATGAATGGAATAAAGAGCAACGGTGCAATCTGGTATGACTCTGGTATAGCCGGAAAATCAATCTCTATATCGACATTCTCTGACATTCTCAGCTTCATTAAATCAATATAATTATTGAGAAAAGCAACCTCTTTAGTTAATTCAACCCGCTCGCCCGCTGACTCATAAAGCAGGTATCTCATCAACCGGCTTAACTTCAATACAGCTTCACCTGAAAGTTTAGGATCAATGATGGTTAAAGCATAGATGTTATTTAGTGTGTTAAAAAAGAAGTGTGGACTAACCTGATTACGTAGCATCTCAAGTGTAGATGTAAGGTGCTGTTTCTCCAGCTCCTTCTGCTGCTTCTCTTTCTTAGTTAGCTCTTCAGATAGTCTTAGTCCGAGTGCTGACCCCATCAATAAAACGCTGATAGCAATGAAACCCGATAGACGCAGACCATCAGATGGAGGGCGCAAGGTATAACCTTTCTCTTCCATTAGTTTAGATAGTTCGACCATCATATTACGGAATTGATCTTCCGGAAGTACATAACGGATAGCAAAGCCCTCAATTTGATAGAGCAAAAAGAAAGCTGCGAATGAAATTACAAAAAACAGGATCTTTTTATTTCTCAAGAAGAAATGGGGAACCAACCAAAGGTAAACGATGTAGAATCCAACTCCATACAGAATTAGCTTAAGATAAAAATGCATAAAAAACTCATTGGATTCGCCTATGCTTGTCGATATAAAGAGATGCGGAACAATCAGAATAAAGAGCCAAATGAAGAGATGGATAACCCATTTCGACTGTAACCATGGGGAACTGAATGCTTTCATTATTTCCGGTTTAATATTTTTGAGCAAATCAATAAAACAGTACTCGATAATAATCTCTAAAGATGGTCACAAAAATCATCATTATTCAGCCTGCTTGCGTAAAAAGTGTGAGGCATCAGAACAGATTAAGAACGTCAGAACGAATCCGTAAAAAGAGGTCAATCCAGGTTATTAGGACTGATGATAAAATTAACTAAGTCAGCGATAATAACCTAGATTGATCTAACATTTAGATTATTCGTACCTAAGAGCATCGATAGGATTCAAACTGGCTGCTTTCCTAGCGGGATACCAACCAAAGAAGACACCGATGACTGTACATACAATAAATGAGAGTATTACTGCTGAAGGCATGATTGCCACTGGCCATCCAGCAACGGAACTCACGATAAAGGCACCACCGACACCCAAAATGATTCCAATTACACCGCCCAGGATACTAAGGAGGATAGATTCTATTAAGAATTGCATCAGAATATCGACACCACGCCCTCCGATAGACATACGGAGGCCTATCTCACGTGTTCTTTCTGTAACTGATACATACATAATATTCATGATTCCAATACCACCCACCAACAGTGAGATACCAGCAATAGCCGAAAGAAGAATAGTAAGTATATTGCTTATGCTACTAAAGGTTTTAACCAATTCAGCCTGTGTTCTGATTTGAAAGTCGTCTTCTTGACCATCCTGTATTTTATGACGCTCTCTCAAAACGGTTGTGATCTCATCACTTGCCTGAGCAGAGAGTGCCTCTGATTTAGCTGAGGTGAAGATCATATTTATGTGAGTTATTGCAAGAATCCTCTTTTGAACGGTGGTGTATGGTCCAATGATTACATCATCCTGGTCCTGACCAAAGGTGTTTTCTCCCTTTTCGGTTAATACACCAATAATTTTCACAGGGATATTTTTGAAACGAATCGTCTGACCAACCGGATCAAAGCCTTTTCCAAAGAGATTCTCCACAACGGTTTGACCAACCACAACCACCTTTGCTGCAACCTCAATATCATGGTCATTGAACATCCTTCCTGATTCAATCTCAAACTTCTTGATTGCAAGATAATCAGATCCAACACCGAAGAAAGTTGTAGGCCAGTTCTCGTTTCCATAGACTGACTGACCAGAGGCTCTGACTTCGGGAGATGCATAAATAACCGAGGGGCATTTTTCTTTTATAGCCAGGTAGTCTTCTACTTCAAGAGACTCCATGTTCGAGCCTCCTTGCTGTACGCCGCCCATCTGTTGACTTGCAGGCATAATCATGATCATATTAGAACCCATACTGCTAATTTGATCCTGAATGCTCTTCTTTGACCCCTCTCCTATTGCCAACATAGTGATTACGGAGGCTACTCCAATGATAATCCCTAACATGGTAAGAATTGCACGGAATTTATTCCTTCGTAATGCAAAGAAGGCGACTTTAATAAGATTTCTAATGTTCATAGCAAGATAGTATTAACCTGCGTTTTCCATAAATTCAAGCTCAACCGGAGGAAGATTCTCTAAAATGGTTTTAGCATTTAATGGAGTTTTAATCTCTTCTTCCTTCTGTAATAAACCATCTCTGAAAATGACTTTTCGAGAGGTTAATGCAGCAATATCTGGCTCATGCGTAACAAAGACGATGGTTTTTCCCTGCTGATTCAACTTTTGAAACAGAGCCATGATTTCATAAGAGGTTCGGGTATCAAGGTTACCTGTTGCTTCATCAGCTAAGATTACCACTGGGTCATTAACTAGAGCCCTAGCAATTGCAACGCGTTGCTGCTGCCCTCCTGAGAGTTGATTAGGCTTATGATCCATCCTATCAGCAAGGCCGACAGAAACAAGAGCCTCTTCAGCGCGTTGTTTTCTCTCTTTAGCCGAGATCGTCGTATTGTAGAAGAGTGGCAACTCGACATTTTCAAGTGCGCTTGTTCTGGGTAGCAGATTGTATGCCTGAAAGACAAAACCTAATTTTCTGTTTCTAAGACGTGCCAGCTCATTCTTTGACAAATCGCCCATGTTGGTTCCATCAAGCTGGTAACTCCCGGAGGTAGGCTTATCAAGACAACCCAAGATATTAAGCATTGTAGATTTTCCACTGCCACTAGTGCCCATTATCGCAACGAATTCGCCTTCGTTAATCTTAAGATCAACCCCTCTTAATGCGTGAACGGTAATATCACCCACGTAGAAATCTTTCTTGAGCTGATCAACGTTTATTATAGTTCTACTCATGGCCTTATTTATTTTCTTTCTTACGACTTGGCGGTTTTGGCATAAAAGGACTACCCGAAGTTTTATTTCCCGATGTAGTAACCTTCGCTGATAAAACAACCTCGTCATGATCGGTTAAACCAGAGACAATTTGTGTATATGCACCATCAGTAACACCTATAACAACATCCTTTTTTACTAAACCATGTCCATCAGAAGTCCAAATTACTCTATGATTTGTGGTGTCATTGATCCTTTCGGGGATTTGACCATTAAAAAGAAACGACATAGTCTCGTCTGGCCAGAATTTGAATGCCTTCACAGGGACAGCAAGTGCATCTTTTGCAGATTCTATTTCAATATTTACACTGGCAGTCATACCGGGCATAAGTTTTAAGTCAGGATTTGCGGCCTTAATGATGACGGTATAGGTTACAACATTACTAGTAACAGTAGGCTTTAATCTTATCTCGGTTACCTCACCGGCAAAGTGATCTGAAGGGAAAGCATCGACGGTAAAATCTACCACCTGATTAACCCTGACTTCTCCAATATCAGCTTCATCAATATCAGCTTGAACTTCCATCTGGGTCAAGTCATTTGCGATTGCAAAGAGTTCAGGAGTATTAAAACTTGCAGCGACAGTCTGACCTTCATCAACGGCCCGATTCAAAACCACCCCATCTATTGGAGAGTAAATCATGGCATAATCAAGATTCGTTTTCGCTCTCTTATTATCAGAGGATGCTGACTGATAAGAAGCCTCGGCCTTACTCAGGTTATAGACCGCCTGGTCATAATCTTGCTGTGAGATAAGATTCTTTTGAAAAAGAGCCTTAGTTCTTTCATAATTGGCCTTTTGATAGACTAAATCGGCCTTGGCAGAAGCTACCTGCGCATTACTCTGATCCATTTGAGCCTGCAATGCAGTCTTATCAATTTCGGCCAATAATTGACCTTTCTTTACCCTACTGTTAAAATCAACATAGATTTTGTTTATAACCCCTGAAACCTGCGTACCAACGGAGACCGTTTTTATGGCTTCTATCGTTCCAGTGGCCGTAATCTGATTAGATATCTCCCTTCTTTCAGGTTTAACCCTTTCTATTTCAATTCCCTCTTTCTTCGATCCGCAAAAAGTCAGAACAACTGAGGCAGTCAGAATGACTAACCCTGAAAGAATCCACAATTTTATCTTTTTACTCATGGTATTATTTTATTAAAATGTTATCTCTTTTCCTGAATAGAAATCCAATACTTTGGATGCATATAAAACATTGTATTTGGCTTGTAACAAAGCACTTTGCGCCTGAATCACTGCGGTTTTCTGATATAGCAAGTCAACTGCATTGATAACTCCTCTCGAAAATCGTTCTGATGCAACCTCATAAGATGCCTCTGAAGACTGATATTGAGCTGAGGTGGATTGATATTTTGACAGTGAAGCTGAAAAGTCGAGACAGGCATTCTCAATACTCTTTCTCAGCTGATTTTGAGTATTCTGTAGTTGTAGCTTTGCCTGGCTACTCTGAATCATAGCTGTTGAAACTTGTGCCTTAGTACTTCCTTGTTTATAGATAGGAATACTTAATGTTAATCCGACAGCAGGTGTAAGATTATGATTCAGTTGTGAGGAGAAGCTTAGCTGATTTACTCTATCAGAATAATTTGTTGTAATGCCGGCATCGAGTGAGAGTGATGGCATATAACCCGCCTTCGCAATTTTAATTCCCATCTCAGCCGACTTTGCTGATAGTTCAGCTGACTCAATCTGAGGTTTGATTTCGAGAGCCTTTAGATATAAATCATATGAGTTAGGCGTCGTGAGTGTGAGCGGTAAATCAGTAAGGTCAGGTTGTGTAATACGGAATTGCTTATTCACCGGTATCTCCATCAATTGCATCAAAGAGATACGATTTGATTCATAAAGGTTTTCTGCATTCGTCAAAGTTGTTTGCTCTGAAAAATACTGCGATTCAACCTGAAGATAATCTGCTCGCGAAAGGGTTCCTGCATCAACCTTAGCTTTTGCTAAATCTAGTTGCTGCTTGGTTAGATCAAGTTGACTTTTTGAGTTTCTAACCTGCTCATCTGCATATAACAGTTGAAGATACTGATCTAATATCTGTAGCGTCAGTGTCTCTTTTTGGACTGCTACATCGGCTTGACCTGAAAGTAGGTCAAGTTTAGCCTGCTCGATACTATTTTTAATCCGTAACCCCGAAAAGAGATTAACTGAGGCATTTATCGAACCCGAGGTTGAAAAGGCTCCCTCACGACTCCAATCACCTGTTGTTGATGATTGATTATCTGTGTTGGAGTATTGTTGCCTGACATTAGCATCTACAGATGGAAATCTTGAGTTCTGTGACTGAGTCAGATTGACCTCTTTTAAGTTTGAGGTTAGTATCTGTTGTCTTACAGTCAGGTTCTGTGAGAGTGCCTGATCGAGGCACTGCTTAAAGGTGTATTCTTGAGCTCTAGCCAATTCAGTTGAGAGACTCAGAATCACACTTAACAAAATAAAAAACATACGTTTCATAGTCTTGCCCATTTTGATGAAGCAAAACTACATTCTCAATATCCCGGAACAAATCAAAGTAGACCAACCCCTAAATTGTACCGACCAAATGACGAAAAAGGCCCACATCCATTAAGATGGAGGGCATCAATTTTCTGAAAAGGCTCATGATGCATATGGTTTTTGGCTTCTGGCTTCTAGCTTCTGGCTACTGGCTATTGGCTTCTAGCTTCTGGCTTCTGGCAACTGGCTACTGGCCAGTAGCTAATCTTTGAATTCTTGAATTTTGAATTCATATCCTGCCAGCAGCTAGCAGCCAGTAGCTAATCTTTGAATTCTTGAATTTTGAATACAAATCCTTCCTGCCAGCAGCCAGTAGCTAATCTTTGAATTCTTGAATTCAAATCCTTCCTGCCAGCCCAAAACATCCATGCTTCCAATTCTCTGATATTCAACGACTCTAAAGCATCCCTCTTATATCCCTCTTATATCTCTCTTATGCTTCTCTTATGT
>JAJTBW010000292.1 GCA_021286705.1 Sphingobacteriia bacterium | reverse complement strand
CAGCAAAACTCAGCGTCAGACTGGATACGGAGTGTGGTATCATTCAACCCAGCGATACCCTGGAGGTTGAAGTCCACCGCGACTGCACCGGAGTGGAGGATCTGGCCTTGCAGGCTATAAAACTCTATTTTCAGCCGAATCCAGCCAATCAGTGGGTCTCTGTTCATTACACTCTTCCTTTAAATGAGAAAGAGGCTTTGCTAACTATAATGGATGCCCAAGGCAGACAACTACGTTCCATCACAGTTAGAGGGACGGAAAGTCAAAAACTTATTGATTTAAGAGATCTGGATGCAGGATTGTATCTTTATACACTTACCACTAAAAGTCTGACCAAATCAGGGAAACTGATAATAAGTCGTTAACAATATGACACAAGAAGTGCTGCACCGGACATCTTGGTGCAGCACTTAATAAAATAGAACCTATGAAAAAGCTACTATTATTATTTTTAGGATTAATACTAAGTGTGACTGTAATCGGTCAGTCTTATCACTTAGGCTGGCAAAACTGCTTTGGAGGTAGTAAAATAGAGTGGGCAGAAGACATCTGCTTGCTTAATAATTGTTATTATTTACTTGGAGGTACTGAATCTAATGATGGAGATGTTTCATTCCTTCATGGCTCTGATGATATCTGGCTTATTAAAACAGATTTAAGTGGAAATCTAATCTGGGAGAAGACTTATGGAGGAAGTGGTAGTGAAGCAGGATGTAAAGTTATTCCAACGCTTGATGGGAATCTCTATATTCTTGGTACTACATGGTCTAGTGATGGGGATATCTCGAACAATCCCAACAAAACATTGGTAATCTGGGTAATTAAAATAGATCCAGACGGTAATATTCTTTGGGAAAGAACATTCGGAGGTAGTAAAGT
Organism: Sphingobacteriia bacterium; assembly: GCA_021286705.1. Taxonomy (GTDB): domain Bacteria; phylum Bacteroidota; class Bacteroidia; order Bacteroidales; family TTA-H9; genus JAJTBW01. Next base: position 1,630 of record JAJTBW010000292.1, on the reverse strand, counting down.
TGAATATTGTAACGGTGGAACATTGACATCAGATGGCGGAGTAGTGGTATGTGGTTATGGAAATTCAGATGATGGAGACGTAAGTGTGAACTTTGGGTTCTATGATATGTGGGTATTTAAATTGAATTCACAAGGTGAATTGATTTGGGAAACAGTCATTGGCAATGAAGATTTTGATTATTCCTTTTCAATTATAGAAACCTCAGATAAAGGATTTTTAGTATCTGGGAGCAGTTTTTTATACCAAGGCGGTAATCTTTCTTGTGTAGAACATGGAACCAATGCAGATGGAGTCCTTGCTAAGCTGGACTCTCTAGGTAACCTTGAATGGACCCAATGTTACGGAGGTTCTGGATATGATTGTGTCAATTTGAGCATGGAGACTATTGATGGCTATATATTTGCTGGTATTCTGGACTCAGACGATGGTCAAGTACCTGGGGTACATGGAGAGGATGATATTTGGATTGTAAAAACTGATTTTGGGGGAAATATTATTTGGGAGAAGAGTCTTGGCGGATCTCTTTATGACGTACCGACTAAGCTATTTCTTGAAAATAGTGGAAATATCTTGGTTTTCGGTCAGACCCAATCAAAGGATGGTGATGTAAATGGGAATCATAATTATAGAAACTCGGATATTTGGGTGGTTAAGTTGTCTTCTGAAGGGGAAATCTTGTCGCAACAGTGTATAGGAGGGCTTGCAGATGAGAGGCTTGGTACTGGCATAATAAAAAAGGCAGAAGGTCATTATGTGTTAGCTGCCGAAGCAAGTATGAAGTCTTTTGATGTTCAATGTACAAAGCCTTTTACCACCATTTATGATAATATTTGGGCCTTTGAACTAAAAGACTGTTCCTATTATAAAACCAGCCGCCCGGAAGGTGACACCCGGGTTTGTGTTAACCTTCAACCAACGAGTGAGTATGTTACCCACCCTTACTTTGATGCTAATGGTTACCTCTGGGTGATTGACCCCATAGAGGCTGGTGTAGCCTCTAACACTGACTCTATCACTACCATTACATGGAATCCTAACTTTGAAGGTACTGCAAAACTCAACGTCAGACTGGATACTGAGTGTGGTATCATTCAACCCAGCGATACCCTGGAGGTTGAAGTCCACCGCGACTGCACCGGAGTTGAAGACCTGGCTATGCAGGCAATAAAACTCTATTTTCAGCCGAATCCGGCCAATGAGAGTAGTGTGCTTCATTACACGCTACCAGTCTCAGAGAATAGAGCAAGACTCGATCTCTATGACCTGAGCGGGCAAATGGTCTACTCGGCTGAATTAAGGCAACATGAGGGTACGCATATAATCCCAACAGCCAACCTAAAGGGTGGTGTGTATATGTGTAGTATCGTTAGTGGCCGTGAGAAGGGTGTTGGAAGATTGGTGGTTGTGAAATAAAGCTAGCTATTTATGAGATGCACTTCGTGCATCAGAACATAGGCACGCGGATTTAACGGATTTAAACGGATTCCACGGATTGTTTTGAACACTGATGACACAGATTAGGCGGATTTGCACTGATAATAGAAACAAAACTGATCATAGAGGATTTGATTTAAATAGACGCAACATGTAGAGACGTGGCATGCCGCGTCTCTACAATGTGCCACGTCT
>JAJTBW010000291.1 GCA_021286705.1 Sphingobacteriia bacterium | reverse complement strand
GCCATCAGGAGCATCATAGAATGACTGAAACATACCCTGAATAATGCCAACATTATCATCTTTACCTGAAATGATTGAATCATTTGTCCCACGTACAGGCGGTGTAGGAACCAGCAGTTTAGTAATATCAGCATTTATTGAAAACGAGTTATATCTGTCCAGATCGAATGTGAAAGCAGGTCCAAAACGTAATTGGGTAGGGATAAAGTCCTTTTCACCTGTGTCAGTATAGCTAATCTTAGCACCAATATTAGAAATGTTAACACCGAAAGCAAACCATGCATCTCTAACCGAACGCATTCTAAGCTCTGTTTTATAGTAGATTGATGCATCAACAGCAACCGAAGTACCAGCTTTTGTTGCGGTTGTTCCTGAAGTTTGACCTTGGGTTAAGTTTGAATATATGAATTTAGCAGCCAAACCAGCAGATAGCTTTCTTGTAAGCATACGGCTATAAGCCAAATTAATGGTAAACTCATTGGGTTTATAGTTTCCTAAGCTATTACCTGCACCGTCGGTAAATGTAATATCGCCTAAAGAGAAGTATCTTAAAGAGGCAGAAACAGCCTGCATTTTATCGAGCTTATAGTAGCCGGTCACATAACCAAGACCAATGTCATCAACCACATCACTAAGCCAAGGGGTATAAGAAGCTGCAACACCAAACCCTTTATCCAGAAAAGCAAACTTAGCAGGATTCCAGTGCATTGAGTTCACATCAGGCTCTGAGGCAACCCCAGTTTCACCCATTGAACCGCCACGAGCGTCAGGTGCGATTAGCAAAAAAGGCACCGCAGTTGTTATTGTCATCTGCCTCTCTGTTTGTGCCTTTACAGGAGTTACATTAAGTAAGAGACCGGCGAAAGCCGATAGAAGAAAAAATTTTGGGTTAAAACGCATAGATAACTCTATTTATGATCTATTTAGTCTAATTACGATCTATTTAGTCTTTTTTTATTGACCTATTAAAACTGATCTGCAAAACTAACGAATATTTTTCGTCTTTATTGCTATATGATATTTCAATCTATTAATGCGAGACCTTTAAGAGGTTAAATCCGGCTCGTTGAATCCATTTATCGCTCTTTAGTATTACTCTGGTCGGATAGAAACCATCGGGTAAAGCTGCACCTACCCCATTTTTACCATTCCAAATAAAAGGAGTCAAAGCACTCCCAGCCTGCTTGAATTCTTGCGTCTCACGATAAACAACACGACCTGTAAGATCATAGACCTCAATAGTAGCATTGATATCCTGACCCGGCAGATTATGATTTACCACAATTGACACTTCAGAAGAGAAAGGATTGGGGAAGACTGTCACAGAGCTAATTTGCAGAATAGCTGATTCGCTGGCTACTACAAAAGTTAAAGTCACTTCAGATGAGTTTCCATTATAATCCCATGCACGAAGAGTAATTGTATGCGTGCCTTCCGACAAGTCGGGCATCATCCAGGCAATATTACCCGATTTATAATCATTTAAACCACTTTGGTAAAAAGAGTTTAAGACATTTGGATCACTAAAGTTACCATCAATGACTGCGATAATATCTCTACCTATCGTTGAGCCAGCTGCATTTATACCAAAATCATCAGATAATTCAGCAAGGAATATAGACCCTGAAGGTGCAACCACATCCCCATTAATAAAGCTTTTATTATTGATCCATGCCTTAATAACAGGAGCATTATTATCGGTTAGAGCATCAGGATCAACTCCTTCAAACCAGAAATTCTTAAACATGCCTCTTGCATCGGTGAGGCTATCATAGGCATAGAAGTTGATTAAAGGTTTGCCTAACGCCAGATTCATGGTTGAAGGTGGAAGAAAACTAAAATCAAACTCCCCATTAACCACCTGAGCCTGACCTTCGATTAATAGGCGATCAGTTACTTTGAACGGGTAAACCGTTGATTCTTTATCATTTCCTAATAAGGTTGAGTTTACTGGTTTATCGAAGAACCGATAGATTAGCTTACCATTAAAGTCACCAAGAAGCTCATTTGACTTAATAATGATTCTACCGGTAAGATGAACTGGCTTCATTGCAACAAGGGTATCTTCAAAAGCCGGAGCAGTAGTACCATTGATTGTCAGTAACTTCACCTGATTTTCAGGAAAAGCAATCCTTAAGGCTGGATCGCCTAATAAAGTGAAGTTTCGCAGATTCAGTGTATTTCCAGTTTTATTCTTACCCTGACGAATAATATCGCCTAATCTAAGATTGTAACCAGACTGATCTTCAGCAAAAATATCCTTAAAGAGTGCTTGATGCAACATACTATTCGATGAAGAATAGGCCAGGCGTGTAGTAGTAAGCAGTCCTATGCCACCTCCATCAGGGTTAAGCAGTACCAATTCTCCGGCAGAGGTTAATGAGGGGTCATCAAATCGGCTAAATTCGCAAGTTGCAGTAATGAACAGCGGTAACTTATCTATCTGTTTCCACTTCATGATATCGCTGTAGACTAACACCCCTTCTGATGTCCAACCCAATTCACCTCCATGGCCAG
>JAJTBW010000086.1 GCA_021286705.1 Sphingobacteriia bacterium | reverse complement strand
TGCCAGACATCAGCTTGATATAAAACATGCTCAATAAAAGTGTCGAAGTCAGGAGTAACCATGGTATTTATACGGGGAGAAACACCACTTTTCACCTATATACCCGAATGACCAACTTCTTGCTTGAACACCTCCTCGGACGTCAGGCAAAATAGGAAAACATACTTTTATTCTCTCAGGAAAGCCAGTGGCAAGCGAAATCTTGTCTCTGGCTTTTTCTTTTATAAGACGCACCTTTTTCCCAAACTTGTCTTTATAGAATCTTTGGAATTACGTCTTTTACATTAAACAGCCTTTTACAGGATTTGATTATTGTAGCCATTTAACTTTGATAAATAAAAGGGCTATCAGGAAACGATCACTAAATGCAACCAAAATTATTAATAAACCATACGAGGATAAAAAGGACAACAGAGGCAGCAGCATTCGAATAATCTTCATTAAAAAACTTAACCAACTAAAACCATGCTAGTAAAAACCTATGGCAGTACAGTATTAGGGATCAATGGAAGGCTGATCACTATGGAGGTTCACGTAGACACAGGGGTGGGCTTTATCATGGTAGGTCTGCCGGACAATGCAGTGAAAGAGAGTCAGCATCGCATTATCTCGGCATTTTCTACAAATAACTTACATTTTCCACATCAGAAAATAGTCATCAATCTCGCCCCGGCTGACATTCGCAAAGAGGGGTCATCGTTTGATTTACCCATAGCCATGGCCATATTGGCAGGATCAGAACAAGTACCTGCCGAGAAAGCAGAGCAGTATATGATTATGGGGGAGTTATCTCTTAATGGCGAAGTCAAACCGGTAAAAGGAGCTCTGGTAATGGCTCTGGAAGCAAAAAGACTAGGATTTAAAGGTTTGATTTTACCTTATGAAAACGAGAAAGAGGCCGCAGTAACACCCGAGATAGAAGTATATGGAGTGAAGAACATAACAGAGGTGGTTGGTTTCTTTAGAGGAATGCCACTCACACAAGCCACTCCTGTAAACCTTGAAGAACAGGCTCTGGCACAAAAGTTCAATGAAATTGACTTTTGCGATGTAAAAGGGCAACAGAATATCAAGCGGGCTTTAGAAATTGCAGCAGCAGGAGGGCATAATGTACTATTAATTGGTCCTCCGGGAAGTGGGAAGACAATGCTGGCTCGAAGAATACCATCGATTCTGCCTCCAATGTCTTTTGCTGAGGCTATTGAAACAACTAAGATCCATTCTGTTGCCGGCAAACTAAAAAAAGATGCGGCATTAATAACACAAAGACCATTTAGGGCGCCACATCACACGATTTCAGATGCCGGACTTGTAGGTGGAGGGGCCTACCCGTTACCAGGCGAGGTTAGCCTTGCCCAGAATGGAGTTCTATTTCTTGATGAACTTCCTGAATTTCACAGATCAGCTTTAGAGGTGATGAGACAGCCTTTGGAAGATCGTATTGTAACGGTTCAATTCCCGGCCAACTTTATGTTAGTCGCCGCCATGAACCCTTGTCCCTGTGGCTATCACAACCATCCGGATAAGGCTTGTACCTGCCATCCTAACCTTGTCCAGAGATATATCTCTAGAATTAGTGGCCCCCTGCTTGATCGTATTGATCTGCATGTAGAGGTGGTGCCGGTACCCTTCTCAGACCTGTCTACAATACGGGCAGGTGAGAGTAGTTCTGTAATCAGAGAGAGAGTGATTAATGCCCGTAAAATACAACAATTACGATTTGGCAGCTCAACCTCCACACACTGCAATGCTCAGATGAGCACAAGAATACAGAAACAGTGCTGCCAACCAGACGAAGCAGGTCTTCGTATACTGAAAGTAGCAATGGAAAGGCTTGGGTTATCGGCTCGAGCGTATGATAGAATTCTAAGAGTAGCCAGAACTATTGCCGATCTGGAAAACATTGATCAGATAAACTCAACTCATCTCTCTGAAGCCATCCAATTTAGAAGCCTTGATAGGGCAACATGGATTCAACCCTATTAGACAGTCCAATTGCATTCAATTTTGTAAAATTTCCTTTATTTCGGTGAGACTGATAAACCAAAAAGTGATAATATTGTTATAATTGAATCAATTGCACCAGTATCGGGAGATTTTAATAAGCCCGCAGGAAAACAAACACCAGAAGAACGAGATGATCAACAGAATCCTTGATTTTAGCGTTAAAAGCAAACTAATTATTATTCTCTTCACTTTAAGTATCGCTGCCTTTGGTTTGTATGCAGTATTTCATATACCGGTTGGTGCGGTTCCCGACATCACCAATAATCAAGTTCAGGTAATCACCGTAAGTAGTAATCTCTCGACGCAAGACATCGAGCAATTCATAACCTATCCTGTTGAACTTGAGATGGCCAATCTACCTGGCGTCAAAGAGATTCGCTCCATTTCAAAGTTCGGTCTATCGGTTGTAACTATTGTTTTTGATGAGAGTATGGGGAGCTATCTACCCAGACAATTAATTGCCGAGAAGATTAAGACCGCTACTGCCAACATCCCTGAGGGGTTTGGCGAACCTGAGATGGGACCTATCACAACCGGTTTAGGCGAAATCTACCAATATACGCTCGACGTAAAGCCTGAATTTAAAGACCGATACACTGCCATGGAACTTAGGACAATCCAGGACTGGGTTGTAAAAAGACAACTTTCAGGCATCACAGGAGTCGTAGAGATTAACACATGGGGTGGACTACTCAAGCAGTATGAGATAGCCATTGACCCAATCCGAATGCAAGCCTCAGGCGTCTCACTAACTGAAGTATTTTCTGCAGTTGAAAGAAACAATAGCATAGCAGGAGGAGCCTATATCGAAAAGGAAAACAGAAGCTATTTCATCCGCGGAGATGGAATGGCTAAATCGTTGAATGACATAGGAGCAATCGTAATAAAGAACACAAATGGCACACCACTTCTTGTTCGCGATATTGCTGAAATAAGATATGGTAATGCCAACAGATTCGGAGCTATTACGGCAAATGGCGAAGGTGAAAAGGTGCTTGGGCAAATCATGATGCTTAAGGATGCCAATTCTAAGAAGGTCATGGCCGACGTTAACAAACGAATCGCAGAGGTTCAAAAAACACTTCCCGAGGGCATCTTTATCAACCCCATCATTGAACGTGGAGAATTGATCGGGAAAACCTCATTTACAGTCATCGAGAATCTGGTGTTAGGATGTATCATTGTAATGCTCATTGTAATTCTGTTATTAGGAAACCTAAGATCAGCACTGGTTATTGCCTCAATGATTCCACTCTCTTTGCTATTCACCATCTCAATGATGTTTATCTTCGGCATCGACGCTAATCTGATGAGTTTAGGGGCACTCGACTTTGGTATCATCATTGACGGAGCGGTTATAATTGTTGAATATATTGCCCTTCGGGTCACACTGAAGCAAAATGAGTTGAACAGTACAGATAGTGCGGGACGGCAATCCCTGATGGATAAGATTACATATAACGGTGCGAGTAAGATGATTAACTCCGCCATTTTTGGCCAAATCATCATCCTAATCGTGCTCATCCCCATCATGACCCTCAGCGGTGTTGAAGGTAAGATGTTCAGACCAATGGCTCTCTCTTTTAGTTTTGCAATTCTCGGGGCAATGATACTTGGCTTAACCTGGCTACCAGTTGCCTCCGCCCTATTTCTGAAACCCGAGACAAAACGTAAGTTTGATATCTCAGCCTGGATCATGAAAGTTGCCTACAAAAGCTATGAACCCGTCATCAAATGGGCATATATGCACAAAAGATGGGTCTTAGGTTCAGCACTACTTTCTTTAATCTATACCGGAATTCTATTCACCAATATTGGCGGCGAGTTTGTCCCAACACTGGATGAGGGCGACTTCGTGATTCAACCTGTACTCAAAACCGGAACATCACTCTCTGAGACCATCAAACTGACCAGTAGGATGGAGCAGATCTTAAAAGATAAGTTTCCTGAAGTAGACAAAGTGGTAAGCCGTATTGGAGCAGCCGAAGTGCCTACCGATCCAATGTCTATGGAGGAAATAGATATGATCATTAAACTAAAACCAAAGAGCCAGTGGGTTAGGGCGAAGAGCAAAGAGGAGCTGGCAGAAAAAATTAAAGAGGAGCTGAGTGTAATTCCTGGCATTGACTATGAGTTTACCCAACCTATTGAGATGCGATTTAATGAACTTATTACCGGAGTTCGGGCAGATATAGCAGTAAAAATCTTTGGAGAAGACCTAGATTACCTTGCGGCAAAGGCTGAGGAGATTGAAAAGTTAATTAATGGGATCCCCGGTGCAGCAGATGTAATTCTGGAAAAGACGGCAGGACTTCCTCAGATGGGAGTTCATTATAACAGAGAAAAAATCGCTGCTTACGGTATAGACATAGCAGAACTTAACCGACAACTTACTATGGCTTTTGGTGGTGAAAAAGCGGGGAATATCTTTGAGGGAGAAAAACGATTTGACATAGTAGTCAGATTGAAACCTGAGGATAGAACCTCCATTGATAACCTAAGAAACTTACCGGTGCTTCTTAATAATGGCACAGTAATACCCATGAGTGAGGTTGCAGCCGTTGAATACACAACAGGCCCGGCAAAGATATCGAGAGAAAATACTCATCGACGGGTTGTGGTAAGCGTTAACGTTAGAAACAGGGACCTCGAATCGGTTATTAATGACATCAGGAAGAAGCTTGATGCTGAAATGACTCTAAAACCCGGATACTATATCTCTTACGGTGGTCAGTTTGAAAACCTTAAGAATGCAACCCAAAGGCTTAGCATTGCTGTACCAATTGCACTGCTATTAATATTTATTTTCCTGCACTTTGCCTTCAATTCTTTTCGCGAAGCGGCTATCATCTTCTCAGCTGTTCCACTATCGGCGGTTGGAGGCGTAACTTTCTTATGGATCAGGGGAATGCCATTTAGTGTTTCTGCCGGAATAGGATTTATTGCTCTGTTCGGAGTAGCCGTCTTAAATGGAATTGTTCTGATTGAATACTTAAAAGAGCTACGCGAGGAGGGGCACCTTAACATGAAAGATCTGGTAATGAAAGCCACAAAAGAGAGACTAAGACCTGTTATGCTGACGGCAGCTGCCGCAGCTCTTGGATTCCTGCCTATGGCCATTAGCACTTCAGCTGGGGCAGAGGTTCAAAGACCATTAGCCACTGTTGTTATTGGAGGTCTAATCACAAGTACCATGCTTACAATGATTGCTCTACCCCTACTCTATGCCGTCTTAATAGACATCAAAGGAGTTGCTCTTAAACCCTTAAGATTCATCAGAGAATCAAAAGTACATGCTGGTGAAAACGATCCTTTTAATGAAATTAATGACTAACAGAGTTCCTTAAATAAAATCAAGACTATGACTTCATCAATATATTCAACAGACATGATCCCCAATAGACCTTACCTTAACCGCATTAAACGACTAATTAAAACTCAAGGATATCTCCTTGTTCTTGGACTCTTTTCAACTTTATTGGTTGCTTGCAATAATAGTTCAACAGAAGAAAACACTGAAGAGGCCAACGATCAGGCTATAATCATCACAAAAAGCCAATTCGAGAATGAGAAGATGGCTTTCGGACAAACAGAACTTCAAACCTTTGATAAATCGATAGAGACATCCGGACTGATTGAGGCTCCTGCAAATGCCTCAGCATTGATAACCTCCTTTATTTCGGGAACCATATCCTCCTTTTCAAAGAAACCAGGAGATAGAGTTACCAAGGGTGAAGCCATTATAGAACTGAAAAGCAGTCAGTTTATCGAATTGCAACAAGAGTATCAGGAGACTGCCGTAAGGTTTAAAAGTTTAGCTATTGAACTTAAACGCATACAAAATCTACAAGCGGAGCAGATAACCAGTAAGAGCAACCTGCAAACAACAGAAGCGGAGTATAAAACAGTTGAAATAAAACATAATGCATTAAAAGCTAAACTCTCTCTGCTTCAAATTGACCCCAATAAAATCGAAAATGGCATGATAAGCTCCTCTTTATGGCTTCGCTCACCGGTTAATGGCTATATAACATCACTGAACGCAGTCATAGGACAATACATCGAACCAGGGATAACCTTAACCTCAGTAGTTGATATTTCTCAGATGCAACTTAAGTTCTTCCTTTATGAAAAAGATGTTGCACAACTAAGTCACGCCAAAAAGGTAATCTACAACATACTGGACTCTCCGGATAAACAATATAAAGCTGAGATTATTAACATCGGCAAACAGATTGATCCCGAGACGCATAAACTGGTCTGTTATGCTAAAACTAATCCTGATGATATAAAGAATATTCCTAATGGCGCCTTCGCAAAGATCAAAGTTATTGACAGCGATTATCAAGCATTATCTCTACCCGAACAGGCATTAGTTAAAGAGGGAAATAAAAACTACATCATCACCCCACTACCCCAGATAACCCAAGCTCCCGGATTGGTACTTGAAAAAGAGGGCAAAATTTCACTTATCAAAACAGAGGTTACTATCGGTGAAACCGACAATGGATTCGTTGAAATTCTTAGCCCCAAACTGGCAGAAAAGTGGATCCTTGTAAAAGGAGGAGGCAATCTGTAATAATGATTTAATACTTGCCAAGGGAAAGATATAACTCTTTCAATCAGCCCCCCACTTGGCAATAAAAGACATTAAAACATTTACCTTTGCGCACAAATAACTCACTAGCCATGGATAAATATGGATGTACGCTTTGTGATTATCTCTATGATCCGGAAAAAGGGGATAAAACGCAAGGGATTGAAGCAGGAACCTCATTCGAGGATTTACCACAAGAATGGACTTGTCCCAAGTGCGGAGCAAAGAAAGAACAATTCTATCTTGAAGAAGATTAATAGACAAAATTCTATTAAATAAAGATTTATAGACGAGGATAAAACGATGACGAAAGAAGAACTTCTATATCGCGGTATTTTAAACTTTGTAGAATATTCAGCTACCCGATCTTCAGGAGCCGGGGGCCAAAATGTCAACAAAGTCAATACCCGTGTGGAATTAAGAATAAACCTAGTTGAGAGTGGATTCTTCTCAGAAGAGGAGCTTAAAATGATTACCGAAAAACTCTCTTCGAGAATCACTTTAGAGAATGAGCTTATTATTGTGTCACAAACAGAGCGCACACAGCTTAGAAATAAAGAGCAGGCAACTGAACGTTTTCTTGAGTTGTTAGTCTATGCACTGACCCCAAAGGTTAAAAGGAAAAAGACCAAACCCACAAAAGGCTCGATCGAGAAAAGGCTAAAAGCAAAGACCCTGCTTAAGGAGAAAAAACAGCGCCGTAAAGAGGATTTCTATTAGACAATTATCAAGAATTAACTCAACCTTCAGATTAGAATTGCAAACCAATTGACAAGCCTAACAGATTATAGCTTGATGAGGTAAAATGTTGATTAATCTCTTGATAACGATAGGTAACCGAATAGAGTAAAGAGAGGCCATTACCCATTGTACTTTTAAAACCAGCTTCTGCGCCAAAAGTAAAACCCATGTCTGTTATAGAAAATTTTCCTTCAGGAAAATAATAAGAATAACCACCGGTTATTTGCCCAAAAGGGCCAGCTTCATCATTGAAATTATCAAATCTAATCAGACCTTCCAATGGAGTAGAGGTATTCCCATCCCATCGTAGTAAGGATAATTTTGCCCCTAATCCAATCAAATTATTAACTCTATAATAGGTTTCAGCTGAAGCCATTCCACCTAAAGGCCCATCAAAATCAGAAGGAAAGACAAAGCCTAGTTGAACAGCTCCTCCAAATCGTGGAGTTAACGTCTCATTTTTTAGTACATAATCTGCATTAGCAGGTAACTCCTCTGTTTTTGAATATCTAATATCAGCAGCAGATATCTCAACTATGCCTTTATCAATAGTTTTTAAACGAATATACTGCCCATCCTTCTGCTCTAATAATTCACCACGGACGACAGATCCATTCTTTAGGTAGACAACTTGTTCATATGCCACCTTCTCCTGAGCGGTCATTGCAAGACTTAAAGCCATGACCATCCATAAAACCATTACCCATCTTTTCATACTCAATATTCTGTTTTAATAAACCAATCAAATAAATTGAGATTATGATCAATATTACAACAAAATCAACCATTAACTCTATTGACTCAATTATCTTATTACAACAAACCGTCAGCAAAAGTTCCTTTAAATTGGCAAATTACTTTTTCTGCGGTTTATAGCGAGATTCTTCAAGTAGCTGTTTTCCATTCTGTAGCGATGCAATTCTATTAAGAGGAACATCGTCATTGCGGTTAACCCAAGCTCGGGCAATCTGCCAACCCATCCAAATACCAGTTCTGGCTGGCGACTCCTTAGGAAACCCGTTTGTAAAAGGGCCATCATTCATCATCAAACCAATATCTTTCTGATTAGTTGAGAAAAGAAGTCTATTTCCAACCAGATATTTCCATATCTCTTCCTCATTCTGTCTACACCACTCTTCCTGAACCTGAGTATAACCCATCTTACAATAATCAGGAACATCCGGAAGGATATAGTCAGTCATAGCCAGAATCATGCCCTCATAAAGCATTTGATCGACCAAAGGGGCAGCAGCAATATCTCTCGGAATTAAATGATGCAGAATAGTTAAAACAATATCTGAAAGCAAATAGTCTTTACTCATATGCTGTCTCATATACAAGGGTATTCTAAGCTGTTGATACACCTTTGTTGTATCACCCAGATAGAGATCAAGAGGGATCGTCATGACCTCCCCGTTATAATAGATACTCGTTTGCTGATCGTAACCCGAGATATAGGTGTAGACCTCCGGGTTAGAGAAGGAGGGAATAAATCGACGAATTCTTTCGAAGGCATTAGCTAATTCTGTTGGCAACGGTGCTAAGTTGGGGAATACCTTTTCAGAGAATTTGTAACCTTGCCTGATAAGCGTATCCTGGAGATAGGAGCGCATTTGGATCAGGGCTTGAGGATTCTTATACTCTTCGCCTATAAACAGATAGTACTCCTGAGATATAGAGGCAAGTCCTTCCTGAAGCTGATCCGGATTAATAGAAAACAGAGCTCTTTCATATCGCTTGATCGCAATATCTTTTGAAGCTTTAACTTCAGCCCCCATTTTTTTCCAATTTGTGCTATTCTCAGAACAGGAAAACAGCGTTACGAACAGGATAAAAACAACAGAATAGTTTATAAAAGATCGCATAGTTTTTCTCAATTTCAATTGCAAAGTTAAACAGAGAATACAACTTCACCAGATAACGATATGAAAACAGCAATGTTGTAGAAAAATCGGATGGCGTAATCAACAATTTACAATACTGAATAAGGTCTGATCTGCAGATGATGCATCACCTTCCCAACCAGCATCTTCTCTCCTACTCTGCTAAAACCAAATCGATGATATAGAATTTCAGCTTTCTCATTCTCCTGTTCAACGAGTAAACCCAAGGTTTTGCCCTGCTTATGAACTTTCTCCTCAATAAGATGATTTAAAAGAAAGCCACCGATCCCTTTGCCTCGAAAAGAGGGAAGAACACCGATTGAATCAATGTAAATCTCGCCGGATGAAGTTTCATCTTCAGGATTAAACGATGGATTAAAATATTGACGGATAAAGTTTAATACAGGTAGTCGTAATTGAGGTAGATCGGCACCATCATAGAAACAAACTGCGCCAACAATTTGATTATCTACCACAGCTACTAAACAATTTTGATAAGAGTACTGACTATCTTGGCTCGATACCAATTGGGTTAATACCCCAAGAACTTTCACGTGATCAGTCGTTGCTAGAAATTCCTTAAAAATATCTTCTATTGCAGGCAGAAGACACTTTGCAATCTGACTAGCCTCATTTAAATTGGGGGTTCTTACTATCATACGTAATAATTTTCACTACAAAGAAACATGAACCATACCAAACTAAAGAACAAACAAATAGTAACTTCACCAATCGCGCTTAGAACATGACAAAAAAGTCAAATGAAAATCAGTAAATTAAGGCAAGAAGGATTTAGAAATTACTGATTTGTTCCTGCCAGCCACAAACAGTCATGTTTCCAATTCACTGATATTCTGAATCTCTAAAGTCCAGTTTCATTGCTATTTGAATCTTGCGGTGTAGATGAGTTCAGGCATCATCCTAATATTTTATAGATAGGCACTCAAGATTGTTACATTTCTGGATGTAAACAAAGAAGTAAAGGGAATAACCCTGACTTCTTTACAAATAATACTAACAGAAGAATTATATAATTTAAAAAAAAGTATCTTTACAATCATAAAAAGAGAATCGTTTTAAACCAAATCTAATAATAAAAAGGCGATTTAGTTGGTAACCGTTTTCCAAAAAAATCCACAAATCTAAACTGACAAGTTATGTTCAAACAAAAAGCAATTACAGCCTTGATGCTACTTTTTTTAAGCAGCATGCTTCTCTTCACATCATGTTCAAAAGATGATGATGATGCATCTGACAACACCCCCACAACTGCGGATATTAACGCAATAGACTCCCCTATTGGATCCACCTTTATTGCCAGTACGAATGGCTCTGGAATCTGTTTTAGTGCATTTGATTTTAATGCTGCCAGATGCTATATTAATCTAAGCACAACCAGCGCTATCTGCACCTACGAATATACCAAGAAAGACAACTTCAACGGTAAGTTAAGTTTGAGTTATAACCTAAGCGGCACAATTTATACAAAAGCTTACTATTTAACCTTTACAGATAATCGCAATGGAGAATTTGTTTCGGAAATAAAAGTATCAAATGGTAATTCAAGCTATAAGTACTATGAAATGGGCAAGTTCAAATTCTTTACCGAATAAAAAGCACCTTTAAACAATCCAATTTCAATCTTAAATTAACTTCCTACTAAGTCATATTGTTAAAACTATATGACCTAGTAGGAAGTTTTTATGCGCTAATATCTTAAACTATCAATCAACACAAATGGAATAGTGAGGGTCATCCCATTTGAGATAGCATTTTGGTTAAGATCATCCTCAACCATTGTAAAAACAGTCATGACATTCTCAGCCGGAAGCAATTGAACCCATGGTTCCATGAAAGCAAATCTGATAAAGAAATGGTTCAACATGGCAGAGCCATCAGCAAATCTATAACAAAACTGATCTGACGCAATATGATTTATTTTAAAACCGGCATCCTCCAGTTCTGTCACCAGGAGATCCACTGGAGGTCGTTTAATTAAGATATGGCTTCTCATACGATCAATCACCTCCTCCATGCCTAATTTAACCAAAACACGTTCAAACGAATTATAAAACTCCACCATGGTTAGTTCAGTATTCAGCGTCATAACAAACTGACCATCGGGCTTCAACAATCGAAAACATTCTTTAAAGACCTGAACTCGATTTTTCACATTGTTTATCCCATTATTACTGGTAATTAGGTCTAATGATAAATCAGGCAAAGGGATATTTTCTGCTACTCCTTCAATAAGAGTCACATTTTTGATTCCATAATATTCTAACTTATTATTAACTCTGTCGAAAGCTTCAACACAGGGGTCAATACCAAACAGGTTAGAAGATCCACCCAGTCGCATCGCTAATTCTGTTAATGGGAAACCTGTACCGAATCCAATATCCAGAGCAGATATGCTAGGTCTATAATTAACAAAGTCTAAAAGCTTTAAACCAAACGGAGCTGACCAGAAAGGAGTTTCATCGGCAACATCATAGTATCTCCTATGATCAAATTGATTATTCAGGTAATGCGTCATTGGAAGAGAAAAAAAAGTCCGTGAAAACTCACGGACTTAGTATGAAGTACTATACAATTAGAGGATTTTCCAGCCAAGAGAAATATTAAAGACATTGCTCTTCTGAGTTACATCAGTTGCATCAGAAGCATTTGACAGACCAAACTCATAACGAACATCGAGGGAGAACATCAATACATCAACTCCTGCACCGACACCTAAGCTCCAGATGGTACTTTTGTAGTTCTCGAACTCAGGTAGTGAGACACCATCCAGACTAGCTTTCGAACTGGTAATAAAAGTAGCGATAGGGCCACCAAAAACTCTAATATTACCAGCAACCGGGAGTTTTACAAGTTTATAACCAACCAAAATGGGAATGTCAACAGCTGTAAGTTTAGTGTCATATTTATTAGTGGTGCCACTCAAATCCTGAGTAAACTCAACAATACCACCTTTGACAGACCAAAGAATTTCAGGTTGAAGATAAAACTTATCACCAATTCTAGCAAAAGCCCCAAATTGGAAACCAGTCTTTGAAGAGGACTTGATATCAGCAAAATCACTCTTTAAATCAGTGGTAAGTTTTGCAACATTGACACCAATTTTAGGACCAATAGAAAACTGACTATAGGCCCCTACTGTTACGAGCAGCATTAGAATTACTAGTAAACCTTTTCTCATGATTTGTTTAGTTAAGTACCGAATTAAGTTAATTTCGTTCTTAAGGAAGACCCTTGAAAAACGTAACTAAAATAATCAAAAAAAGAGACCGAAGTTAGGGTGCCATAGAAAAATCTCCCCAATGTAAAATTATACAGCTACCATGACGTTTTTCAATCAAGCAGTGGCTAAAATAAAAAGTTACTCCACTACTTTTATATCTTTGCACAAGAACAGATGAATTAAACTGTATCGCCATGAAGAGACTCATTTTATTTGTCATAACGCTACTAGCCTTATTATCGACGTCGATTAAAGCACAAGATTACAACAAACCGTTTCAATTCGGACTTATGGTAGCCCCCAGTTTAGGTTGGTTATCGCCTGATGTGGATAATTACAAGAATGATGGAGTACATGCCGGATTTGCATGGGGTTTCGTTTCAGATATTGCCATTTCAAGTAACTATTTCCTCACTACCGGCTTTAATGTTCAGTATTTCAATGGAAAGATGAACTACCCAACCACTATAATAAAAGAAGGAACCTCTGACACCTATTCCGGAACTCTTTATAGGACTTACCATTTACGGTATCTTGAGATCCCATTAATGCTTAAAATGAAAACGCTGGCTCTTAAACCCTATCGCCTGTTTGCTGATATTGGTTTTGGCCTTGGTTTCAACCTAAAAGCAAAAGCTGACGACAGCTTCTTAATCAACGATAGCCCAACCGGAAATAATATTGTCTCGTCAAACACTTCTATTTCAAATGAAGTAACCACAGCCAGACTCTCTTTCAAGATAGGCGGAGGAATGGATTTTCCCCTTGATGGCAGTACCTATTTATTCACAGCCATACATTTAAACTCAGGGTTAACAGATATTCTATCAGGAAAAAACGCCAAAACATCTGTTGAAGAGAGTGCCTCCCCAAGCTGGCTCTCCCTCACGCTTGGAATTATGTTCTAGTTTCTTTTATATCCAGATCGTTCGATCTTCATTGATCCATCAGTCTCAAAATTAAACTTATAGAAATGAAAATTGCACTTGCTCAAATAAACCCTCATATTGGTAATTTTCAAGCAAATGCCGACATTATAATAGACCTGATCAAAAAGGCGCGACTTCAAGAGGCTCGTTTGATTGTCTTCCCAGAACTCTCCATTTCAGGCTATCCACCCCGTGACTTTTTAGACTTTGACGATTTTATCAATAAGTGTAAAGAATCTGCCTTAACAATAGCGAAAGAGTGTACAGAAATCGCCGCTATTGTAGGTTTACCCGTATTCAATGAAACGGGAAAAGGAAAAAGGTTATTTAATGCAGCAGCACTACTAGAGAAAGGTGAGATAACAGCTATAAGTCATAAAGCACTTCTACCAAACTATGATGTCTTTGATGAATATAGATATTTTGAACAAGGTCGTGATTTTTCTATCTGGGAATTTGAAGGAGAGAGATTAGCCGTTACCATCTGTGAAGATCTTTGGAACGTTGGAGAGAAACTCCTTTATACCTTCTCACCCATGGATAAGCTGGCTGAGCAGAATCCAACTTTGATGATCAATATCGCTGCAAGCCCCTTTCACTCTGAACAAGCCAACACAAGATTAGAGATTTTAAGATCAAACACCAATCAATATAATCTACCACTGATTTATATTAATCAGGTAGGAGCTCAAACTGAGCTGCTATTTGATGGAGGATCACTAGCTCTTGCAGCCTCAGGAAAGGTGGTTCGTCGGTTATCTACCTTCAGTGAAGACTTTCAAATCGTGGATACCAGAGAGCTTCACTCCAACGGACTTATATCCAACACTGTGCATGAACCCGAAAGAATAGCTCTAATTCATGATGCGCTAGTTATGGGGATTAGGGACTATTTCAGTAAGATGGGATTTAAAAAGGCAATATTGGGATTATCGGGGGGTATTGACTCTGCCGTAGTACTAGTTCTTGCGGCACGTGCGTTAGGTGCCGATAATGTCTGGGGAGTATTATTGCCGAGTAGATATTCTTCAGACCACTCAGTCAGTGATGCAGTTGAAATCTCAGATAATCTGGGTACTCGTCAGTCTCTTGTGCCCATTGAGGAGGCCTTCAATGCATTTGAACATACATTACAACCACTCTTTTCAGGAACACCATTTGGCCTCTCAGAGGAAAACATGCAGGCAAGAAGCAGAGCGGTTATACTTATGGCTTTGAGTAATAAATTTGGATATATTCTCTTAAACACCTCCAACAAAAGCGAAGCTGCGGTGGGTTATGGTACCCTTTACGGTGATATGTGCGGAGGATTATCTGTACTGGGCGATGTTTATAAGACAGATGTATATGCCCTGGCAAGGTACATCAACCGCTCTGGGGCCATCATTCCTGAAAATATTATAACTAAACCACCATCAGCTGAATTAAGGCCTGATCAGAAAGACTCTGACTCACTACCAGACTACGATATACTAGATCAGATCCTGTATAAGTATATTGAAAAGTTTGAAGGCCCCGATCAAATTATCGCCGATGGCTTTGACGCGGCAATTGTTAACAAGACACTTCGCCTGGTAAACACAAACGAATACAAAAGGCATCAAACACCCCCGATACTCCGGGTAAGTACCAAAGCATTCGGTATGGGAAGAAGAATGCCATTGGTGGCTAAGTACCTTGGCTAAGACTTCTTTTTAACCATCAATATACACCAAACCCCCGATTTATCTTAAGTTTGCTTAAGAATCTAAATCGTTTTGCATGTATCAACAGTAATGTAAGACGTTTTAAATGATAAAACTGGGGACATTGGTTATTTACCTACCGGAATTTCCTGATATCATAAGAACTACAAAAGAATATAGACATGGGAATACACATTGAAGCAAAAGAGGGACAAATAGCAGAAACCGTTCTATTACCCGGAGACCCATTAAGAGCAAAATTTCTTGCAGATAATTATCTTGAGGATGCCATCTGCTACAACAACGTAAGGGGCATGCTTGGCTACACCGGCTACTATAAAGGGAAACGTCTTTCAGTACAGGGGACAGGCATGGGAGTTCCTTCCATTGGTATCTATGCTACCGAATTAATAACCTTTTATGATTGCAAAAACTTAATCAGAATTGGTACCTGCGGAGCCATTCAGGAGCATCTGAAACTGAAGGATGTTATTCTTGCAATTACAGCCAGTACAGACTCCAACTTCAATAAAGTAATCTTCAAAAACTTGGAATTTGCACCCGCAGCAAACTTCGATCTGTTGAAGAATGCTTATGAAGCCTCCGTCAAACTTGGCCTCACTACCCATGTTGGTTCTGTTTTAACAACTGACGCCTTCTTCGTAGATGACCTGATGGCTGAATACGACATCTGGAGAAAATACGGTGTCTTAGCCGTTGAAATGGAGACAACAGCCCTCTACAGCATTGCAGCAAAGTTTGGTCGTAGGGCACTTTCGCTTCTCACCGTCTCAGATCAGTTAATCACTGAAGAACGCTGTTCAACAGAGGAAAGATTGACCTCCTTCACCAATATGATGGAGATTGCGCTTAACGCCATATAATCATAAAGAAAACATCTGTTTTCTGGCCGAAAAGAAAGGGGCACCTAAAAAAAGGTGCCCCTTTCTCCTTTCTTCGACACTTTTTCCTGACTTCGACACTTTTATTGAGCATGTTTTATATTACACTAATAAACAATAATCTAAAAATATAAGGACACTCTTTTGGGTGTCCCAGAATAAAATTAACCCATTTTGCCATAGCCCATAGCCAGCAGCTAATAGCTAGTAGCCAATCTTAGAATTTTGAATCACAGATTACATTTAAACACTAAAAACACGAAATTCTTCATCTAGCAGTTTTCGTGCCTTTCGTGCTTTTCGTGGTTTAAATGATCTACATGCATCTGGCAACTGGCACCGACATCTGACAGCTCGTATCTGGCATCTGGCATCTGGCCAGCAGCTAGCCGCCAGCAGCTAAATTTTGAATTCTTGAGTTTAGTCCACAAGCGGAAAGTAGCCGTTAGCTAGTAGCTAATCTTTGAATTTTGAATCTTGAATCTCTCCTGCCAGCCACAAATACTCATGTTCCAAT
>JAJTBW010000085.1 GCA_021286705.1 Sphingobacteriia bacterium | reverse complement strand
ATAGCGTGCAATCCTTCTCGTCATCTACCTCAGGGGCAGAAGCTATTGGTGAAGCAGAGAGTTGTTGTTGATGATAAAGGGGTTCCCGTAGATGAGGTCAAAAGTTTGATACAACAGCAGCCTAATGATAAATTTCTAAGTATTTGGGATTTGAATTTGTGGGTTTATCAGAAGACAAATTCAGGATCACTTACGCCTTTTAAGAAGTGGTTGAGAAACGCTGCTGGATCACCACCAGCAATCTTTAATTCTGTACTGATAGATGATTCGAAAAGGGCTATTTCCTCATACATGCAGAGCAAAGGTTTTTATAATTCAGTGGTGAATTGTAAACAGCAGCCTCATGATAAAAAGATTGATCTTTACTGGGAGGTGATATCTGGAAAACCTTATACTATTCATGAATATAATGTCTTAGCGGAGGATCCCGCTTTAAAACAGCTGATTGACACCATGCCTGGTGGCCCGCTTGTTAGAAAGGGAATGAGGTTTGAGACTAAGCCTCTTGCGAATGAGCGTGAGCGTATAAGTTTAATGATTAGGGATGCCGGTTATTTTGGTTTTTCACCTGATTATATTGTTTTTGAGGTCGATAGTATGGTAGGGAACCATTTGGTTGATGTTTCGATGATAATAAAGAATCCGGTGAAGTCAGTAGTAAGTCCTGAAGGCGGTTTAGTGATGGTTCCAGATCGGCACAAGCGTTATTATGTTGGGAATATCGAGGTTCGGTCTTCCATGAGTACCTTTAGAGCTGACTTAAATGGGGCACAAGCTCAGGTTAAGGATACGATGTTTTGGAGTGATAATTCTGAGACAGACAGTTTAAAGAAAGCTGATATTATATTCTATTATACTGATCGGTATCGAGTTAATCCTTGGGCTATCGCACCAGGGGTGGCTTTTCGTAGTGGCGATGCTTATAATATGACAAAGGTTAACCACACCTACAGGGCTTTGACCGGGATTAATTTCTTTAGGTATGTCAGTATAGATTTTGAGTCAGATGAAGCCTTACAGGATTCATTACCGGATGGGGTTGGTCGACTAAAATGTTTAATTAATATTACTAAGGCACCGCTTAATGCAGGGGGGCTTGAAGCAGATATTACAAATACGGGTGGTAATCCGGGTATTTCTGGGAATATTAACTATTTGAATCGTAATATTTTCAGAGGGGGTGAGCTGCTGCATTTTCGTTTACGCGGGGCAATGGAGGTGCAAACAAGTTTGAATGGTACGAATACCAGCAAGGTATTAGGGGTGTTTAATACACTTGAAACTGGGGTAGAACTGAATGTTGAATTTCCCCGATTTTTAAGTCCTTTTAATCTTGGTGCGCTTCCCATGTATCTCCGTCCCAGGACGAAACTTAGCTCTGGTTTTAACATGCAGTTAAGGCCTGATTATACCCGATACATTACTAATGTGGGTTTTGGGTACACTTGGCGGCCAAATAGTACAGTTGAGCATCAATACTCTTTGGTAGATATTAATTCTGTAAAGGTCTTCAGAACTGATGATTTCAATGAGTTACTTGCTGAGTTGGATAACCCGAGGCTGATAAGTCAATATACTGACCACTTAATAATGGCCATGAGGTATAGTTTTATTTTTAATAATCAGCAGATCAATAGAGTTAAGAATTATCTTTTCTTTAGGTTAGATTTAGAGAGTTCTGGAAATCTTTTATACCTGGCAGATAAGATCATTAATGCTCCTAAAACAGATGAAGGTTACTATTCTTTGTTTAATATCAGATATGCCCAATACCTTAGAGGGAGTCTTGACTTTCGTTATTTCTGGATGTTGGATAAGGATAATATATTAGCGCTTCGTCTATTTGGTGGTTTAGGAAATCCGTATGGGAACTCTCAGGCATTGCCTTTTGAGAAGGGGTATTATGCGGGAGGTGCTAACGGCATGAGAGGTTGGGGTTTTAAAGGGCTAGGTCCCGGTTCATTTGCGAACGTTGATGGACGTAATATCGATAGGATGGGAGATGTTCAGATTGAGGGAAATCTTGAGATGAGATTCCCGTTATATGGATTTTTAAAAGGGGCACTTTTTCTGGATGTAGGTAATGTCTGGTTATTGAATAATAGTAGTACTTTCCCGGGAGGTACGTTAAGGGTGGACTTTCTTGCAAGAGAACTTGCGGCTGATATTGGCTTAGGTTTAAGGTTTTCATTTGACTATTTTGTGTTTAGGTTAGATGGGGCGTTGCCTATTCATGATCCGGCACTTCCTGAGGCTAACAGGTGGGTTCTGGGCAAGAGTTCGATAGGTGATGTGCTTTGGAATTTTGGTATTGGATATCCATTCTAATGGTAGAAGAAGAGAGAAGTGAAGCCTTTAAAGAGTGGGCAATAACTCTTTCCGGGTTGATTAAAGATTCACTTGGTTATACCCCGACTAATGACCAATCGGGTGCTATCGAGTTGTTTGCGGCACTGTTATATCCTGATGAGCAATATCGAGGTATGGTGTTAAAGGGCTATGCGGGTACTGGTAAAACCTCATTAATTGCTGCTCTAACAAAAGTAGCGCCACGTTTAGGGTATTCAATAGTGTTGCTTGCCCCCACTGGTCGTGCTGCTAAAGTTTTATCTTCCTATACAGAGCAAGTTGCTTATACAATCCACAAGTATATATATAGATCGTATACATTACCAACGGGTAGTGTCGGTTTTAGACTTCAGGCTAATCTTCTGAAAAGAGCCATTTTTATTGTTGATGAAGCTTCAATGATTCAGTCTGAGGAGGTATTTTTGCCCGGTAGTGAGGTGGAGAGTAGAAACCTTCTTGATGATTTGATACGCTTTGTTAAATATGGAAAGGGCTGTCGATTGTTGATCTCGGGAGATAGTGCGCAGCTACCCCCTGTTGGTAGTGAGGATACACTTGCATTGAGTGTGGATACCTTGTCAGAGTTTAGTGAGTGGCCGTTCCTCTCTTATGAGATGACCGAGGTTGTGAGGCAAGCCAAACAAAGCGGCATTTTATTTAATGCTACGGTGTTACGAGAAAAAATTACCTCTGAAGAGACATTATTGCCCTTTTTTAATATTCATAGGTTTGCCGATTTCCAGATGCCGGATGCAGGAGATTTTTATGACCTTTTCTCAAATGCCTTTCATCATAAAGATTCCTCACATGCTGTGGTTATATGTAGATCTAATAAAAGAGCTAATCTTTATAATAATCAGATACGAGGACGGATTCTGTGCCGCGAGGAAGAGCTGTCGGCAGGTGATCGGTTGATGGTAGTAAAGAATAACTATTACTGGTTGCCTTCAGATTCAGCAGCAGGGTTTATTGCCAATGGGGATATCATTGAGATTAAGAGAATACAGAGAATAGTTACACTCTATTCATTAAAGTTTGCGATTGTTGAGATCTCTCTGCCAGATTTTGATATTGAAAATCTTGAGACAATCTTATTGCTTGATACTCTAGGTAGTGAATCAGCGGCTTTGACTCAGAGTGAATCAAGGAGGTTTTTTGAGGAGGTTATGCAAGATTATGCAGATGTGCCTAATCGAAGAAAAAGAGTACAAAAAGTGAAGGAGGATAAGTGGTTTAACGCACTTCAGGTTAAATTTGCATACGCTTTGACCTGTCACAAAACCCAAGGGGGGCAATGGAGTAATGTTTTTATAGATGCTCCTTACAATCCTGAGAATCAGTTTACGGTAGGTGACTTAAAGTGGTTTTATACGGCAATTACTCGTGCTACAAAGCAGGTTTGGTTAGCCGGATTTGGGAAGGAGTACTTTTTTGATTCGTAAAGAACAAGTATATGAATTACAAGCAGACCCTGGATTATATTTATGCTAATCTTCCAATGTTTCAACGAATTGGAGCAGCAGCCTATAAGGCTGATCTGAGTACAACAATTAGGCTGTGCGAAAGGTTAAATAACCCTCAATTAGCCTTCCCTTCTGTGCATATCGCCGGAACTAACGGAAAAGGTTCTGTTTCTCATCTTACCGCCTCTGTGTTGATGGAGTCGGGTTATAAGGTTGGACTATTTACCTCTCCTCATATGAAAGATTACAGGGAGAGAATTCGAATTAATGGACAAATGATTCCAGAGGATTGGGTGGTGAAGTTTGTTAATCGAAATAAAGAGAATTTTGAGGAGCTTCGTCCTTCCTTTTTCGAGATGACCTATGTATTAGCTTGTTCATGGTTTGCCGAGCAGAAAGTTGATATAGTTGTAATGGAAACAGGAATGGGAGGTAGGCTAGATTCGACGAATACTTGTCGTTCAATTCTTTCCGTGATAACCAATATTGCTTTCGACCATATGCAGTTTCTTGGGTCAACTTTACCTGCGATTGCTGCTGAAAAAGCGGGTATCATCAGACATGGTGTTCCTGTTATTATTGGACAAAGACAGAGCGATGTGTTTTCAGTCTTTAATCAAAAGGCTTCTGATCTTGAATCAACTTTGGAGGTTGCTGAGGATAGGTATTCAATAATTGATTGGAAATATCTTCAGGACAGCAATGAGGTTTCCTTCTCGATATTGAAGGATAGTGCTCCGTTTTTGAATACTCTTACCTGTGAATTAACGGGGGTTTATCAGAAAAAGAACTTATGTACTGCGATATCTGTTTGTGAAAGATTACCGGAGATTGGCTTTGTAATAAGTGCTGAATCGTTTAGGCGGGGGATTTCAAGAGTAGTCTCTAATACAGGGATAAAGGGCCGTTGGCAGAGGATAGGTGTAGATCCAGTTACCATTGCTGATACTGGCCATAATGAGGATGGAATAAGGCAGGTACTTGAGCAATTGAAGTTGATGAAATACGAAAAATTGTGGTGGGTTCTGGGCATGGTTAACGATAAGGATATAAATACAGTGCTTAGAATGCTACCGGAGGATGCCAATTATATATTTTGTCAGGCTTCGGTTCCAAGAGCTTTAGATGCATTTGAACTAGAGAGAATCGCCTCTTTAAACGGACTAAAAGGGATTGTTATTCCTGATGTTTCAAAAGCTACATCGCAGGCTAGAAAAAATGCATCAAAAAGGGATCTTATACTTGTTGGTGGTAGTACATTTGTAGCTGCTGAGGTAGTGTAATTTTGTGCAGATTGAAAAATTCATTGTAACATTTCTTGGCATCAATACGTCTTGGGAATTATGAGAAGAAAGACTAAAATTCTAACATTGATCATTGTTTTTGTGGTTCTGTCTTGCAGTCTGATGGCACAGAGAGATCAGACAGGAGCTTATATTGCAAAAGCACTGAATAGGATGGATGATCAGAAATACCTTGATGCTACACTAATTTGCTCTTATGCAATTAAGCAGGATAGTAGTAATGCTGATATTTGGTATGTGAGAGCACTGGGTTATTATAATCTGGGTAATAATAAGGCCGCATATTCAGACTTGACAGAGTCGCTAAAGAGAAATAGCAGAAATGAGAATGCATGGTTGCTTAGAAGTCAGATAAATCGTAAGTTTGGTAACGTGAAAGAGGCATTAAATGACTTTAATGAGGCAAGAAAACTCAATCCGGGAGCCGCTTTTGCTTTTTTTGCACGTAAGACGTTCTCTTTTCTTTTTCAATAAATTAACCTAAGGTTTACCTACGTTTTGATAGCTGAGGAATGAATCAGGCTATCTAGGCTTATGAGTCATGATCCATGTTATTGGTATCGTTTTATATGACAGATAAGTATTGCCTGGCAGTTAGGTTTTTTAGCTAGTTTAGGTTTTTTATTGGATTTCGGAAAGATAGATTGTTATCATTTATTTTAGACCTATGACACTCAATTATATCTGGTTAGCTTTTTTTGTAATTGCCTTTATTGTCGCACTGTTTCGTCTTGTTTTCTTTGGTGATATAGAGCCGTTTAATGCGATGACCGGTAGTACATTTGATATGGCAAAGACCGGGTTTGAACTAAGTTTGGGGCTCACTGGTGTCATGACGCTTTGGTTGGGAATCATGAAGATTGGAGAAAAAGGGGGGGTAATACAGATATTAGCAAGGCTTGTCACGCCACTTTTTAGTCGCCTAATGCCCGAGGTGCCCAAAGGACATCCGGTTATGGGGAGTATAATGATGAATTTAGCGGCAAACATGCTGGGGCTTGATAATGCTGCCACTCCGTTGGGGTTAAAAGCAATGCAACAGCTACAGGATCTGAATAAAGAGAAGGAGAGGGCATCTGATCCGATGATCATGTTTTTAGTTTTAAATACCAGTGGGTTGACAATTATCCCCGTTAGTATAATGGTTTATAGAGCTCAGATGGGTGCTGCTCAACCTGCTGATGTCTTTATTCCTATTCTAATAGCAACTTTCTTTAGCACTTTGGTTGGTGTTATAACTGTTTCTCTCTTTCAACGAATAAAGCTATGGCAACCTGTTATACTTATGTATAGTGCTGGATTAAGTCTGGTTGTGGCATCAATTATATATTATTTTGTACAGCTGCCGCAGGATCAGATTGGTCCAATAAGTTCAGGTGCTTCAAATGTGATACTCTTGTCTATTATTGTCTTTTTCCTGAGTTTAGCCGCCTTTAGAAAAGTCAATGTCTACGATGCATTTATTGAAGGAGCAAAAGAAGGCTTTACAGTAGCCGTGAGAATTATACCGTATTTAATTGCCATGTTAGTTGGGATAGGCGTTTTTAGGGCAAGTGGTGCAATGGATTTCTTAGTGGATGGTATCAAAGGTTTAGTTGCGTGGTTTGGAGGCGATGTTTCGTTTGCTGATGCAATTCCAACTGCTTTAATGAAGCCACTGAGTGGCTCGGGTGCTCGCGGTATGATGGTGGAGACAATGAAGCATTTTGGTGCAGACTCATTTGCGGGCAGGCTTTCATGTGTTTTTCAAGGGGCTAGTGATACTACGTTTTACATTCTGGCAGTCTATTTTGGTTCGGTGGGAGTTAGATACACCAGGCATGCCGTTGCTGCCGGACTTATCGCTGACTTGGCTGGAGTGATTTCAGCTATTGTAGTTTCTTATCTCTTTTTTGCTGTATAAGCACTTTCCAAATTGTTGATTTTGGAGGTTTCTTAGTAGAGAATCACTGGGTTTTTCTTGTTTCTTGTCTGTTTTCGTGACTTCGACACTTGCATTGACCATGTTTTATATCATACTGATAAACTATAATCTAAAACCACAGTACATTTTTTTGGGTGCCCCAGAGTAAAATTGAATAATTTTTCTAGCAGGTTTAATCAAATAAAAATTAGAGAGAATACAGAAAAGCAATAATATGCAACTGGTACCGAGATCTGGCATTTAGCTTCTGGTCTCTAGCATTTAGCTTCTGGCTTCTAGCAGCTAG
This sequence comes from Sphingobacteriia bacterium, assembly GCA_021286705.1. Lineage (GTDB taxonomy): Bacteria > Bacteroidota > Bacteroidia > Bacteroidales > TTA-H9 > JAJTBW01. Next base: position 9,404 of record JAJTBW010000085.1, on the reverse strand, counting down.
TAGCCAGAAGCTGTTCGATGCTTGCTAATCTTTGAATTCTTGAATTTTGAATTGAGTCCATGAACCAGCAGCCAGTAGCCAGCTGCTGTTCGATGCTTGCTAATCTTTGAATTCTTGAATTTTGAAATGAGTTCATGAGCCGACACTGCTAGCAGCTAGTAGCCAGCAGCTAGAAGTTGTGTTGTTTGAGTTGGTTTTATAAAATAGTTTAGGTTTTGTTAGTTGATATACATGGTGCAACTATTTTAAGGAGTTGGTATATGTGGTTATAAGATTCTTAAGATTTCGGTTTTATTGGTTTTTAGATACGCTGGTGAAGTATTAGATCTAGTATATTCCAATATTTGGATAGTATTTTTTGGCATAAAACAATAAATGTGCCATGTTTGTATATAATAGATATACAGATAGATGAGAAATTTGTTAGTTTTTTTTTAAACAATAATTGGAAATTGTATTTATATTTCGTTATCTTTGTTTCGACCTACTTACTAAAAAGACTCAACAAACTATCTCCTAACTAAAATGACTACGAATAAAAGGTCAGGTTACTTGAAATGAGAAAGAGGACTCTTTGATTTGGAAAACAGATCAGGAGTTCTCTTTTTTTATAGGTGTAGATATTTGAGAAATGTAAGGAGTGTGCAACTGAGCTTTTTTAATGAGAAAATTTCATAGACCAATTTCCACAGATTCAAACCAAATATCTTCACTTATTCAATTAACAATGAAAAGAGAAATTTTACTATTTCTATCACTCTTAATGTTTGGGAGTGTTTTCGGTCAAACAATCACGACTGCTCAACCCGACTCGGCATGTGTAAGCACCACCGAGTTATACCGAGTTGCTAACCATCCGGGAAGTACTTATCAATGGACTGTAACCAATAATAGTGGAGTCAATACTATAGTTGGAACGGGTCATGAGATTCATATCACATGGTGTGCAAATCCGGGCAATGAATTGGTTACTGTCAGAGAGACCTCTGATAAAGGCTGTTTAGGCGATGTGGTACAACTTCCTGTTGTGTTAGTTCCTCATCCTACCGTAATTGCGCCAGCTGATATGATTGTTTGTGCAAGTCAATCGACCATTAATTTGGTTGCTACTGCAACTAATTTTAAGAGGGTATTGTGGACTGGTGGAGCCGGTAGTTTTACTATAGCTAATGCTCTGACAACTGTTTATAATGTCAGTCCAGCAGATATAGCTGCCGGAAGTGTAACACTGACAATCACCGCTTATCCATTTGGTCCATGTACTCCTCCTGTAACCGATCAAGTGCTTATTACATTTGATCCTGTTCCTACTGTTGCAGCAGGTTCAGATCAGACCATTTGTTCTACTTCGACTGTTTCTTTGAATGCAACAGTTGCGCATGCTTCAACTATGTTATGGTCAACAAGTGGTGATGGTACATTTGTGCCTAATAATGCAGCTGCATCTATTTATACTCCAGGTGCCGGAGATATTGCTGCCGGTACTGTTACTTTAACAATGACAGCTCAACCTTCCGGTACCTGTGCTGTTCCTGCTAGCGATGCCCTAGTAGTAACGATCGTACCAGCTCCTGAAGCCGATGCTGGTACTCCGAAGACTATCTGCGCTCAATCTACTGTTACATTAAACGATGCTACTGCTCAGAACTATGCATCACTGCTGTGGACTAGTCCCAGTGGTGGAACCTTTAATGATCCAACAGCACTTCATCCCGTTTATACTCCTAGTGCAGCAGATTTAGCTGCAGGCTCAGTTTTGTTGACATTAACTGCTAATCCTAATAACCCTTGTGCTGTTCCGACAACAGACCAAGTCTTAGTAACGATAATTGCTCAACCACTTGCTAATGCAGGCAGTGATGGTAATATCTGCTCATCGTCTACCTTCCAAATTACTACAGCTACGGCCTCTAATTATGCAACCTTAGCATGGACAACCTCCGGTACCGGAACATTTGACAATACGGGTATAATTAATCCTACATATACTCCTTCTGCTGCTGATATTCTGGCAGGTAATGTTACATTAACGCTTACGGCAAATGCAAATACGCCATGTGCTGCGGCAGCAACAGACTTCTTGACTCTAAGCATCCAGAAGACACCAGTCGCAAATGCGGGTCCTGGAATTACTCTGTGTGCTAGTTCACCTGTGAATATTACTGGTGCAACAGCTGCTAATTACTCTACAGTAACTTGGGGGTCATCTGGAACAGGTACTTGGATTAACCAAAACACCTTGACTCCAACCTATACACCCAGTGCTGCTGATACTGTAGCTGGTTCAGTAACTTTGACATTGACTGCTAATGCACTTGCCCCTTGTGCAGCTCCAGCAACCTCACAAATGATCATTACCTTCAGTCCTGATCCTGTGGCTATGGCAGGTGTTGATCAGACAATCTGCTCAAATGGTAGTGCAACTATGGCAGGAAAAGCCTTCCATGCTCAAAGCGTGCTGTGGACAACTGCCGGCGATGGAACATTTAATGATGCTACTTTGTTAAATGCTGTCTATACACCTGGCGCAAATGATATCGCTGTTGGTTTTGCTGATCTTACCTTAACAGCAACTGGTATAGCTCCATGCGGAACTACCGATAGTGATGTGGTACATGTTGTAATAATCAAGGCTGTTGTTGCCGATGCTGGTCCAGATATTAAAACCTGTCCTGAAATACAACCTGTGTCATTAGCAGCTGCTTCAGTAACAAATGGAGCTTCATTACTATGGACTACAAGTGGAACAGGTACATTCACCAATCCTACCTCTTTAGGAGCATTCTATACCCCGTCACAGGCTGATATCAATAATGGTTCAGTTACATTGACATTGACTGTACAAGGGAATAGCCCATGTGCTTTAGTTGTTGATACAATGCTACTCGAGTTCTGGGCTAAGCCAGTTACTTCGCCAATTGAGCATTACTAATAATTGATAAATTAAAAGAGAATCCCCTGCTGCCCGGCAGGGGATATGAGGTCGCAACGAACAACGGTTAGTGAGGATGAATGGCTCGCTCCTGAATCCCCCGGGAGGGGTAATCGAAGGAAAATCATTAGAGCAACACGTTGCGGCCTCATTTTTTTTTCTTAAAATTGCTTACTTTTTTAGACGTCAAATTCAGAGGGTTGGAAAAAAAGCCTATTTTTGCAACCCGAAATACCTTAAACCAATATGGCAAAGAGTAATGATAATCGTGAAGACACAATGGTAGCCGTTGAACAGGCTCTGTCAAAAACTGAAAGTTTCTTTGAAAAGAATCAGAAAGTTATTATGATCGCAGTAGCAGCGGTTTTTCTGATTGTTCTTGGAGTTCTTGGATATACTAAGTTTATCTCTGGTCCTCGTGAACTCAAAGCAAACGATGAGCTATTTATGGCACAACGTTACTTCGAAATGGATTCACTTGATCTGGCTCTCAATGGAGATGGTCAGAATGCAGGTATGCTTGAAGTAATCTCTAACTATGGTAGCACAAAGGCTGGCAATTTAGCAAATTATTACGCCGGTATCTGTTACCTTAAAAAAGGAGAATTCCAAAAAGCTATTGATCATTTAGAAGATTTTAGTTCTAAAGAGATTCTTCCTGCTTCAATGGCCTTAGGTGCTATTGCTGATGCTAAACTAGAATTAGGCAAGACTGATGAGGCTATTGAACTCTACAAAAAGGCTGCTACAACCTACAGCAATGAGTTCACCAGTCCTATGTTATTGATGAAAGCCGCTACTGCACTCGAGTTAAAAACAAACTACGCTGAGGCTATTAAAGTATACGAAGATCTTAAGTTGAAATACCCTAGAAGTAATGAAGGGCGTGATGCTGATAAGTATATTGAAAGAGCTACAGGCTTAAGTGGTGCAGCTAAATAATATTTATTGACTACTTTTAAAACCCGGCCTAAAACCGGGTTTTTTTATTTTTGTTACATGGATAGAAAAGATATCTCAATCATATACATGGGTACGCCTGAGTTTGCAGTGGCGCCTTTAGAGGCCTTGCTTCATGCAGGATACCAAATCAAAGCGGTCGTTACTGTTGCTGATAAACCTGCCGGGCGTGGACAAAAGCTTCAGATGAGTGCTGTTAAGGAGTTTGCTTTAGCAAATGATCTTATGATTTTTCAACCTGTTAAACTTAAAGATCCTGATTTTATAGAGCAGTTAAAATCTATTGATGCTGATCTTTTTGTAGTTGTTGCCTTTAGAATGCTTCCTGAAATAGTCTGGTCGATGCCTCGATTGGGTACGTTGAACCTGCACGGTTCTTTACTTCCAAAGTACAGAGGTGCCGCACCAATAAACTATGCCATCATAAATGGAGAGTCAGAGACAGGTGTGACTACCTTTTTTATAAAGCATGAGATCGATACGGGCGCCATCTTGCTCCAAGAGAAGATTGATATAGGTGCTGATGAAACTGCGGGAGAACTGCATGATAGGATGATGATGATTGGTGCTAATCTGGTTGTGAAAACGGTTGATGCAATTAGATCTAATACTATCCAACCTGTTCCGCAGGATATGTTATTGTTAGAACCCTCGAATGCACCAAAGATATTTAAGCAAGATTGTAAGATTGATTGCTCAAGAAATCCTGTTGAGTTATATAACCTTATTAGAGGGCTGTCGCCTTTTCCAGCTGCCTATCTGGAGTTCTTGAAGAGGGACGGTACTGTTATGTCAATGAAGGTCTTCAAATGCAATGTAGTTAAAGGAGATCCACTTCCAGGTTCAGTTATGACAGATAGTAAGACTTACCTGAATATTGGCGTTTTTGGGGGCTTTCTTTCATTATTAGAGGTTCAATTAGCTGGTAAGAAAAGAATGTCTATAGAGGAGTTCCTTCGTGGTTTTCCGGCAAGTGAAATTTCGACAATCTTATAGGGTAAGCCTAATTTTTTTAACCGCTGAGGACTTTGATGTTAAAAAAGGGGTTTCTGAGCCGTAACATACCTGTTTATAACTTTGTTAAGAAAAATAATAAACAATTGTTTGTTTTTTTTGACCCAAAACATTGTTTTTAATTGTGGCGTATATATATTTGTAGCGGTTATAAATATGATGTTAACTAAGTGCCACTTAAAATGAACAAAACAGAACTTATCGATGCAATTGCTGCAAGTGCAGGCATCACCAAAGTAGGTGCCAAATCGGCACTTGAGTCATTTATTAATGAGGTTACTAATGCACTGAAAGAGGGAGATAAGGTGTCATTAGCAGGTTTCGGTACTTTTGCCATTGTTAAGCGTTCCACCCGCAGAGGCCGTAATCCTAAAACTCAACAGGTATTGGTAATTCCAGAAAAGAAAGTAGTGAAATTCAAAGCTGCTTCAGCCTTTACTGATGAAATTAAATGATTTAACCTTTTTTGATGAAAAACAGCTCTGTAGTAAATACAGAGCTGTTTTTTTTTATTAGAACAAATTATCCATTCGGATATTTTTGAAATATGCCTTTTAGTATTTGGACTTAATGTTAGATGTTTTTTTTGCTTATAAATAGATGGGTCTACTTGTCGTTTGTGTTTTCTGAGATTGTATTATTTGGCAATAATATTATTTCTTTTTCCTCCTCCATTAGCTTTAATATACTTTTCAATTCTGCTTCCCTTACATCAGGCAGGCTCTTTATTAGCTCCTGTAAGGTTATATTATTTTTTTTCTTGAGAATCTGTTTAATAGAATATGATATTTCTTTAAATCGTTTTAGCGAAAGTTTCTTTTGATTTTTATTGATACATACATCACACTGTTTACATGATAGGGCATTTTTCTCCCCAAAATAGGTAACTAGTTGTTCAGCTCTACATAACTCTTGATTTTCAATATATGATATCACGGATTTGGCTCTTGTCAATGCCTCCTGTTTTCTGACTTGATAGTTCTCTGGTGATAAAGCTAAATATCGTTCATCCACCCTTTCTGAATTTAGGATTAGTCCTGGTTTATCTCTGCGTGGTTGATAAATTATTACCCCCATTGAGTGTAGTTCATGAAGGAGTTTGACGACTTGATCTGTTTGAAGTTTCAATGATAAGGCTAGTTGATCCTCTCTTATAGAACTTAGATCTGTAAAAATACCTGAAGTGCTTCTCGCTAGCGCCTTAGTGAAATGGTCATATTTCTTGTTTTCCACCTGAAATCTATATAGATCAGAGCTTGAGATTAGAAATCTTACTTTTGACGGTTCATTAATTACATCCCGAAGAGTTATATAACCTTCCTTCTCCAGAAGTCGAAGGCTAGAAAATACCAAAAGAGGATTTAGGTTGTAGCTGTCAGCAAAAAGTTGTAGACTAAAATCATTGTATTCATCTTTTCCTCCGCCTATTGGTATTTTTAGGTAGTTGCAAAGAGCATTATATGTTTTTTTAATTATTTCCAATGGAGGGAAGTTTGCCTCTATATAATCGATCAATTCACTTAAATCTGCATTTTCCCAAAGTAAGATACAGTAGGATTTTAATCCGTCTCTGCCAGCTCTTCCAGCTTCTTGAAAGTATGCTTCTAAAGAATCGGGGCAATCAAGATGAATGACTGTGCGAACGGTTGCTTTATCAATGCCCATACCAAAAGCGTTTGTAGCAACGACTACCTGTATATAATCGTCCATCCATGCCCTTTGCGTTTCATCACGTTGATCGGTGGTCATACCAGCATGATAATATCCAGCTGTGATTCCTTTTTGGCGTAGCCAATTAGCTATTTCTTTAGTACGTTTTCTGTTTCGAACATAGATTATTGAGCTTCCTTGTACCTTTTGCAGAATCGAGACAATACGGTTTAACTTATCCTCTTCCTTAAGAACCATATAGATTAAGTTTTCTCTTTGAAAACTACTTTGGAAGATGATTTTCTCTTTAAAGGCTAACTTCTGAATGATATCATCAGCAACAGTAGGCGTAGCCGTGGCCGTAAGGGCTAATACAGGAGTATTGGGGAACCATTGTCTTATGGCTGCTATTTTTAGGTAAGGCGGACGAAAATCATAACCCCACTGCGAGATACAGTGTGCTTCGTCGACAGCTATCAAATTAATGTTTAAGTGGGGGAGATGCGCTTTGAAGAGATCTGTTTCAAGTCTTTCCGGAGAGACATATAAGAATTTTAAATTGCCTGACGAAGCGTGTTGTAGGATAGCCTTTATTTCACTTTTTTCCATGCCACTAAATAAAGCATGAGCCGGTATTCCTTTTTTCTTTAATGCACCGACTTGATCCTTCATTAAGGCAATTAAAGGAGTAACAACCAGACAGAATCCATCAAGATATAGCCCTGGAACTTGGTAACATATAGATTTTCCGCCACCAGTTGGTAATAAGGCTAATGTGTCTTTCTTCTGGATTACCGATTCAATAATCTCCTTTTGTAAAGGTCTGAATGCTCGAAATCCCCAATACTTAAATAGTAGTTCAGTTATGGTCACTCTGGTATGATACTGTATATTTAATAGATTTTAACTTTAAAATTACTATTTTTAACCTTTAAAAGTTTCAGATTTGGAATAGTTGTCGGATTTTTGCACACTGAGACAATTGTTCTTTGTACTGCTCCTATTTATAAATAAAATGTACTCCTAATGGATCCTTTAATTTACATGATGCTGGGATTTACCTTTTTCCCAGTTGTGTTGTGGACCGTTTTTAAGAAACTTAATATTGAGTCGTGGAAAACTTTGGTTCCAGGTTTGAACTATTATTTATGGGTTAAAGTTATTGAGAAGCCTATTTGGTGGTTTGTCCTGCTCTTTGTTCCATTCATCAACATCTTCATGGTATTCTTGATGATCGTTGAAGTGGCTCGTGGTTTTGGTAAGAATGATTTAGGAAATCAGGCATTAGCCGTCTTAGTGCCTGTTATCTATTTGCCTTATTTAGGGGTAAATGCGAATGATGTCTTTAAGAAAGTTAAAGATCGCCCTAAGATTAAGAAAAGTGCTACCCGTGAATGGGTTGATGCAATAATCTTTGCTGTGGTAGCCGCAAGCATTATCAGAATTTTTACATTCGAGGCATATACTATACCAACAAGTTCAATGGAGAAGTCGTTACTTGTTGGTGATTACCTTTTTGTAAGCAAGTTAAGTTATGGACCGAAGGTGCCGAATACTCCATTAGCGTTTCCTTTTGTTCATCACACCTTGCCTCTGACTCTCTTTACTAAGTCTTATGTTGAGTGGATTAAGCTGCCATATTATCGTTTTCCCGGTTTTGGTCATGTAAAGCTTTATGATGCCGTAGTCTTTAATTATCCTAGTGGTGATACCGTTATTCTTGAGCGTCAGAATGAGGATTACTACGATGTGGTAAGAAGAGCCGAAGAGGAGTTAAAGCAATCAATGGGTGGAAATTATTATGTAGGAGCCGGAAGAGATGCGGTATGGAAGACCTATAAAGTAATTGCCCGACCAGTTGATAAACGTGAGAATTATATAAAACGCTGTATGGGAATGCCTGGTGATTCACTAACTATTGTTGACCAACAGGTGTTTTTAAATGGTGTAGCAGCAAAGAATCCTGATAACAGGGAGTATAGATACTCTATACTTACAGAAGATCTTCCTATGGCTGACAGAGTATTCAGGAAATATAGGGTTTCTGAAGAGGATATTGCTATGTATAAAGCGTATGGCATGTTACCTCTTACAGCAGATGTTGCCGCTCAACTGGCTAAGATTCCCGGAGTGAGAGAGGTTAAACGGGTGACTTATGATAGGGGTCTCAGAGATCCATCTGTTTTTCCTCATGATACAGCATACGCTTGGAATGTTGATAACTTTGGCCCGCTTTATATTCCTAAAGAGGGTGCCACTGTATCTTTAGATTTAAAGACATTGCCACTCTATCAACGGATCATAGATGTCTATGAGAATAATGATTTACAGGTTAAGAATGGTCAGATCTACATCAATGGTGTTGTAACTACCAAGTATACCTTTAAGCAGAATTACTATTGGATGATGGGTGATAATCGCCATAATTCATTAGATAGTCGGTTCTGGGGTTTTGTTCCTGAAGACCATGTGGTTGGTAAAGCAATGTTTGTATGGCTATCATTAGATAAGGATCGTACACTTCGCGATGGGAAAATCAGATGGGATAAAATGATGCGATTTGTTCACTAGTTCTCTTCTGTATATCAATTAAAAAAAGCCCCTTGCAAAGATTTGCAAGGGGCTTTTTAATAAACTAAATTGCTTAAACCAGTTTCCTGACTTCGACACTTTCATTGACCATGTTTTATTCACACTGATAAACTATAATCTAAGAATACACGGACACTCTTTTGGGTGTCCCAGATTAAAATTAACCCAATTTGCCTAGCCCGTAGCTAGCAGCTAATAGCCAGTAGCCAATCTTTGAATTTTGAATCGCAGATTACATTTAACCACGAAAAACACT
>JAJTBW010000290.1 GCA_021286705.1 Sphingobacteriia bacterium | reverse complement strand
GGTTTCGGCATATTCATCTATTTCTCTCAGTGAAATCCAAATGTAATATATTTTTCAAAAGAAAAACAATTCAACAAAAAATATTTTTCACGACTTTACAAAACAGATTGCTATTGCATTGAGAACAGAACAAAATTCACCCCTTTACAATATAATCCTACCGAATAAACGATTCATAAGGTCATCCATCTCCAAGTCTCATAGGCTCCTAGTAACAAAGTCACCAAGTCTCCCCCACCCCTTCTCAGTTATGCTTTATCGGCTTCGGCTCCGGAGTGCTCCCGGGGATAATACTTAGAACCACCTCGTCTGAGCCGGTACAACCATTGGGCGAGGTGACGGTAACCGAGTAGGTGCCAGTATTGGTTACTGTAATAGTTGGAGTGGTCTCTCCTGTACTCCAGAGGTAAGTCCACTGCGGATTAAAGCCTGCATTAAGAATCACCGGTTGATCCTGACAGACCATTCTATCGGGACCAAGATTTGGCATTGGTTGAGGTTCAATGGTGAGGTTAAGGGTAGCTGTATCGTAGCGCATATCTACGTGCCTAACGATCATCTTAACGGTATAGATTCCAGGGGTATTGAAGATGTGTTCAGGAGTACTATCATTCGAGAAGTTAGCCACCCCACTGGATGGATCGCCAAAGTCCCACCACAAAGAATCAGGGGGAGGCCAGGTGTTGGGCTCAAAACAAATTGAGGCTCCCTGACAAAAGCCAGAGTGGTGGATATAGGCGAAGTAGCGCTGAACAAAAAAAGGGAGACATTCCCTAGTGGATCTACCTTGAAGCGCAACATAGTTATCTTGATATCCACATTGACTAACCGGTAAGTCGGGATATTTTATAACGCTCAAAGAGTCAAAATCTAAACTATATAATCTTCGTTTGGATATATAAAGTTTATTATCCGGACCCAATTGCATTTTACCGTAATAATTCAAATCAACCACCTTTTCACCTGATTTTACAAACTCCGTTGAATCCGTCTTACTTGCGTTATATCGCCATATACTATGATGATCTGAAGAAGTCTTACGTGCCATAACATAGAGATACTTATTGCTTACCGAGTACACTACAGAGTAAAGAATCTCAAATCCTGGTATACTAAAGGTAAATAATGAAGTAATAACTCCTGTCAATGGATTAAATGAAAAAACACCAATTCTATCGTCATGTGCAGTTACTGCAAATTTCATTCCATCAGGAGAAACTCTTATTTGATAAGGGATCAAACCATCAACCATCCATGAGGTTAAAAGAGGTGAAATACTAATCACTGGTGGCTGAAGACCACCCTTAGTTAATAGATAGGAATGAAATCGCTTAGGGTTATCTGAAATTGGAACGATAATCCAATAATCACTATTATTCCGATGGACAACCGCTGTAATCGCACCTTCGGATAATTCTGCTCCTGAAACGATGATATTTTTATATCCTGGTATTATTCCGCCCAAACCATTATCCAAAGCCATGTCGACTATATTATATTCAAATGTAAAACCAGGAAGTGAAGGAGGTAGTCTTATCATGTCATTTGTAAAAACATAATACAATGAGTGATTACCAGGCAAAGGAACGCTTACAACACTTTCTTGATTGTTAAACCCATGCAAGCCATAGCCATTTAACATATATTGATGCTGTCGATTCCATATCGCACCTCCATGTGTATAAAGCAACAGCTGACCAGAAGAATCAGAGATTACATTAGATATTGTTGAGACATACATGCTGCTATTCATTAAAACCGTAGGTGGAGTTCCGTTTTGAAACGTTACTCCTGCCTTGGCACCAAAATACCAATTATTCCATTCACCTTGAGCAAATAAAACTTCCGTAGAAAACAATACGACAAGAAAAAAACAATAGTGTAGAAATTTATACTTCATCCTCAAATTTTATAACCAAAAATAATATATAGTAAAAATTAAAAAAAGAAACAATGAATAAATATCACTATTCAACATTAGACTAGGGATATTCCAACCCATAATTGGGATCTGATAAAACTATCAGATCCCAATAACAGACTGCAACTATAACTTAATCAATAAGCCTCCAGACAAATCAGAAAAATTGCACCACTCAGACGCACCAGTTTCTAATAGATGTTGACCACCATTTGCATCAATACCCACTATCGCAACGCCTATACGATAGTAGTTATTATGGATAGGTGCTGGTACCCATACAGGCAGAGAATTACTAATATAAACAGATCCCGGAAGTTGACTAGGAAGTATTGTTGCAACAAATGCAGTATCACCATTATGACCATCATAAGTTACTACTCTTGCATAGACCTCATAACTATCATAGTCTATTGTACTACCATTATAATACAAATCAAACGTTACCAATTGATTTTGGAAAGATTGCGCTTCCATTGGTTTTGAGAAGGAGAGTAGACCAATTAAAACTACTAGAACACTCATAAGAGTTTTCATTTGTTAATTTCTTTAAAGTTTAATAAATCGAGAACTTCAAGACTCCTTGCATCAATCATTTTGAGATTTGAAATAATACCAAAATGCAAGGACTCAAAACAACTTAATATCAA
>JAJTBW010000084.1 GCA_021286705.1 Sphingobacteriia bacterium | reverse complement strand
AATTATTCATAAACAATTGGCTTTTAAATTTGTATTTATGTATCTTCGTTATGCTTGTAGGCAATGTAAATATTAGATGTTTTGAACAGAAAATCTGATGAGCAATAAATCACGGATATCGTTTCTCAAGGAGGCATTGGCTCTCATTTCCGCTTTTATATTCTGCGTATTAACTGTTTCTGCACAGAATTTCAACAGCTATGTCTATAACAGTGAGAATGGATTGCCTACTGATCTTGTGAAGTCTGTCGCAGTAGCTCCCGGCTTTGGCGTGATGATAGGAACCGATAAGGGTCTGATTGTTCATGATGGGCAAGAGTTCAAGCCTTTTGCCTATCCCGATATGAGTCAATATGTTAAATCTATCTTCAGAAGTAGTAAAGGCAGAATACTAGTCTCTGATGATATGGGACTTAGTGAGCTTGTGCCTTCGCAAAAGGGATATTCGTTGAATCTGCTTGGCAAAGGACTGGTTAACTGGAGTAATCAATCACTTTGGTATCCTAAATTGCTGTTCGAAGATACGAAGGGTAGTCTTTTTCTTACTGATAATAGTTCTCTCTGGCTGGTTACCGATAGCCTCCGAAAGGTGGTTGATTTTGCACCCGGGCAACAAGCATCTGATAATATCCAACGATCTTACCTCCTGGCTGATGATGCGCTGGGTAACCTTTTCGCTTTTAGTAGTGGTGGCGTTGTTTATAGGGTTCGAGTCAACAGCTGGCAGGTCGAGCGTCTGAAAAATGTGATCTTTCCTGGGGGTGTATCTTGGGCAGGGTCGTTTAAAAAGGGAGTTGTATGGGTGGTTGAAGGAAATCGCCTTAAATCGTTTGAGTCAAATGAAACCGGGGAGCTGATAAAAGAAAGGGTCATACTTTCTGGATTGGATATCAGTTGGATTATTAAGACGGATAACGATTGTTACCTGGCTTCAACATGGACGATGGGTCTATATAAACTGAAGGTAATCGATGGTGAGTTGACTTCTGAGAAGGTCGATGAATATGCCTATAAGAATTCGAATCAGATATATAGCGTCAAGCATGGAGAGTATTGGATCAGTTCTGATCATGGGGCAATCCTTCTGCAGGAGCGTTTCTTTTCTCCGGTTATGCCAGATGTCCTTAATGGGTATATACAGGATGTTAAGCCGTTGAATGATAGTTCAATTCTGGTCTCAAAAGATAATATCGTTGTTAAGGTCAGTGCAAGAGATAACTCTCGTTATGAGGTTGTTTACCGATACCCTGGTGGTGGATCTGTACTAAAGTTATTTCCCACGAAAGAGGGCTTTTGGTTTAGTACCAATGACGGGAAGATCGGTTTTAGGGATAAGAATAACAGGGTTAATCTGAAAGGTACCGGCTCGTCAGGCGCAATATTCAACCTGTTTGTAACTAATGATGGTGATGTTTGGTTTTGCCAGGACGGTGCTGCTGCATTATCTGTCTTGAAGGGAGGTACTGAGCTAAAGCGACTTGGTGCCAATGAGGGGGTGACCTCAAGAATAATCTCTATTGCAGGGGATGCTTCGGGAAAAAGGCTTTATCTGGGTGGCACCACTGACGATGGTTATCTGTTTGAATTGGATAAGAAATCGGGTAGATTTATTAATCTAAGTAAACAATTACCCTTTGAGCACAATGTGCCTGTCACCGTAAATGACATTGATTTTTTCGATGGAGGTCTCTATATGGCTACCCTTTTTGGGGTCTTAAAATATACAGATGGTAAAGTTACCAGAGTAGAAACGGGGCAGTTTACGTCGTCAACGGTGAAGAGTCTTGCCGTCATATCTGAGAATCATTTCTGGATGAGTGCCAGTGAAGGGGTCGTGAAATATGACAACGGTGAGGTGTTTGTCTTCTCTGAGCGTGATGGGTTGCCTTCAAAGACCTCCTCGTTTCGGGCGATGAGATTTGATTTAGCCGGTAATCTTTGGAATGGAACTATTTCAGGTCTTTCAGTGGCAATTCACCCATCTCAGGTTGAGGTGCTGCCGGCTCCTTCTATAGCTTGTATTATTCTGAACGGTGATACGCTGTTGGTGAATAACTTTAGTCATAAGGTCTTTGTAAATCATGACTTTTTGAAGATCCGTTTTACGAGCGATGGATATCCCGGTAAGTCGACTTTCTATCGATATCGTTATACATCGGCTGGTGATACCTCTGCATGGGTTGAGGTGGGGCCGAGTCTCGATCTCTATGTTGATCATCTGAAGAAAGGCGATTATCAGTTTGAGGTTCAGGTTAAGAAAAATGGCAATTATAAGTGGAGTGATTCGCTCTTCTTCCCGGTTAAGGTGAGGGCAGTCTGGTACAAGATGCCGATGGTCTGGATTACTGTGATCATCCTGTTAGTGATCTTTATAGCGTTGATGAATGGTTGGTCTGTTAGGAGGCATCGGCAAAGGCAGAGTCAGCTTGAGGATGTTATCTCAACCCGGACTGCTGAGATTATTGATCAGAAGCTTTATATAGAGAAGCAACGTGACGATATTGAGAAGACTGCCAAGGAGTTGGAGCAGAGTAATGCCGAGTTGTTGAAGGCAAAGTTGGAGGCTGAGCGGCTGGTTAATGTTAAGAGTCAGTTTTTATCGACGATGAGTCATGAGTTGAGGACACCGCTTAACGCTGTTATCGGAATGACCTACATTTTATTGGGTGAGAACCCAAGGCCCGAGCAGCTCCCCAATCTCAACACACTGAAGTTCTCGGCTGAGAATTTACTAGCTCTGATAAATGATATTTTAGATTATAGTAAGATAGAGGCAGGGCGTCTTATTTTTGAGGATGTTGATTTTGACCTTCGCGAGAAGATGAATAACATTGCTCAGGTGATGCGGATAAAGGCTGATGAGAAGGGTATTCGCTTAATCTTAGCGGTTGAGCAGGATATGCCTTCAGTAGTGACGGGTGATTCGACCCGGTTGAATCAGATTCTGTTTAACCTGATTGGTAATGCGGTGAAATTCACTTTAGAGGGAGAGGTCAGAGTGATAGTGAAGCGACAGAGTGTTTTAGACAGGACACTTTGGGTTGAGTTTGAGGTTAATGATACGGGTATTGGTATTGCGGATGATAAGATAGATAGAATCTTTGAGGTCTTTACGCAAGGAGATGCCGAGATCACACGTCGTTTTGGAGGAACCGGACTTGGATTGACGATAACCAAGAAGTTGATTGAATTACAAGGGGGCTCAATTGAAGTTGAGAGCACATTGGGTATTGGTACCACCTTTAGGTTCAATTTGCCCTTTATGGTTAGTGCTACTGATGTTGTTGCGCCGGCTGCTCAGCGTGTAGGAGAGGTTGCAAGGTTTAACGGGGAGTCTATTCTTATTGTTGATGACAATCCGATAAATCTTTTAGTAGCCGAGAAGTTCCTGGTGAAGTGGAATCTACGGATTGATACAGCCGAGAATGGACTAGAGGCGCTAGAGATGATCACCAATAATCAGTATTCAATTGTATTAATGGATTTGCAGATGCCTGAGTTGGATGGTTATTCAGCTACCAGAGAGATCCGCAGGCGCGAGGCACAGATGAATTTGCCTCATTTACCGGTTATAGCGTTAACAGCATCGGCTCTTCTGGAGGTACAAGAGGCTATTAGGGAAGCCGGCTTGGATGACTTTGTGACTAAGCCTTTTAATCCGTTAGAGTTGAATAACAAGCTTAAGCAGTTCCTCGTTACAGAGGAGTAGGATCTTAATCTGCTATTATGAATTTTCTACCGAGAATGATCTGAAGCACTCTAAAATTGCATTGTAGAGATCATACTCTGATGCTTTTAAGATAAAATCGGCATCGAGTTTACAGTAATCCATGAAAGCTTGAATTTTCTTGGGATCTTTAAGACCTGTCAGGCGATAGACCAGTGTAGGGTTATAACGGGCATAGACCATGCTGTTTTTCTTGTCAGAGGCGGTTAACTTAGCTAGTTTCCGTTTGCTTCTTCCTGTTTGAGAGAATTGGTCATAGAGGTATTGAATAGGCCCTCCGATAGTGATACCTACTGCGCCGGGAGTAAGAGTAGGCACGTTCTGAAGATTCCCGGGAAGATGAAGATCGGGTTTGATCTCATTATCGGGTAAATGAAGGTTAGCAATGGCGTGTTTGAACTCCTCCCATGTGGCAGGGAAAGCATAGATGGTAACAGGTTTTAGTGTGTAACTGGCCTCTGTAAGCGTTAAGAAGATTAGATTACGGTTTTTAGCCAGCATCTCTTTAATCGGGAAGATTTCAGTTTCATAGCTAACATGCATGACATATAGTGTGTCATCTGATTTTAGCGGAAGCCAGAAATGGCCGGTAGAGTCAGAGACTGCACCAATACCTGCCCCTTTTATCATGATATGAGCTCCTTCAACCGATTTTCCATTTTTATTGGTGACGTATCCCTGAGAAAAGGGAAGGTCTTCAGACTGACTGAATGTTAGTAATGAGAGAGATAAAAGTATTGTTAGAATGAGAAATCTGGTCATCAGTTATTAGTTTATTCCTAGGTTGTTGAACTGTTAATGATGAGATATCTTCTGGCTTAAGGCTGATATCATACATCAAAGGAACTTTATGTTTGCGAAATTACAATACAGATATAATTGATAATTAAGGTTAAAGGTTAAACAGTGTTAAAATTTACATCTGTTTGGTAGGTCACACCTGCTGATTGTTGATTGTAAAGGGTTATCTTTGTGATTATAAATAGAATAAGCGATTGAATTTTACTGATTTTGATTTTGAAGAGGCTTTAGCGGAAAGTCTTGATTCGATGGGTTTTGAGCGGGCGACTCCTATACAGGAGCAGGCCATTCCAATTATTTTAAGCGGAAGGGATTTAATAGCATGTGCACAGACAGGTACAGGAAAGACTGCGGCATTTCTGTTGCCGGTCTTAAACAGTATCCTGAAGTCACGTGTTGACAATACTGATACCCTTATAGTGGTTCCGACACGTGAGTTAGCCATACAAATAGATCAGGTTTTACAGGGATTCTCCTATTTTACCAATGTTAGTTCTATAGCCATTTATGGTGGTAATGATGGTAAAGCCTTTGAACAGGAGAAGAAGGCTTTAGAGTCGAAAGCCAATATCTTCATTGCGACCCCCGGTAGGTTAATTGCTCATTTGAATATGGGATATGTTCGTTTTGAGTCTGTTCGTCACTTTATACTTGACGAGGCCGATCGAATGTTAGATATGGGTTTCTTTGAGGATATTCTCAAGATATCGGGGTATCTTCCCAAAGAGCGTCAGACACTCATGTTTTCAGCGACTATGCCACCTGAGATTAGGAAGTTAGCGCATAAGTTGCTGGTTAATCCTGAGCAGGTGAATATTGCATTAGCAAAACCAGCCGAAGGAGTTTTACAGGCGGTATATGAGGTGGCTGAGAATCAGAAGGTGGCCTTGTTGGAGAAGTTATTGCATGGCAAAGATGATTTGTCGGTGATAATCTTTGCCTCTACCAAGATTAAAGTTCGTGAGATTGAGAAAGCCTTAATACTGCGTCATTTTAAGATTAGGTCAATACATTCTGATCTTGAGCAACAAGAGAGAGAATCCGCATTGATTGAGTTTAAGGCGAAAAATATCAATATTATAGTAGCAACCGATGTTTTAGCTCGGGGTATTGATATTGATGATGTAGGATTAATTGTCAATTTTGATGTTCCTGCAGCTGCTGAGGACTATGTTCATAGGGTTGGGCGAACCGCCAGGGCGGCTGCTACGGGAGTGGCATTGACATTTATTTCCAGGGCAGAACAGGGTAAGTTTAAGCGAATAGAGCAGCTTATTGGTGTGCATATCAGAAGGATTAATCTTCCTGAAGGTTTACCGGAGGCTGTTAATGAGCCAATAATCAACAGAGGGTTTTCTCAGAGGAATAGAGGAAACAATCGTAACAATAACCCAGGCAGACCAAACAGATCCCATAGGGGAGGGGGTGGCAGGCATCAATAAGGGTAGAAATATTACTCCGTTATTTCTTGATTATAATTGAAGTTTTATTGTTACTTCAGCACCGGGATTTGCGTTTGATATAATCAATTCGCCATTATGAGCATCAACAATATGTTTCGCAATAGCAAGTCCTAATCCTGTCTTATTATCAGCGTGTTTTGCTCCTTCACCGAAAGGTTGAAAGAGGTTATTTAATGCTTTTTCACTGAAAGAGGGTCCATAGTCGCGTACTATGATTTGAAGAGACTCTGTGTTTTGGATGATTGTAATTAGCGGGGTTAAAGGAGTATTTGAGGCATGCACTTTTACGTTTTCCAGGATTTCCTTTACTGCTTTCTGAATATACTCGTGGTTTGCTCTGATTAGTTGGTCAGAGAAGAGAAGTTGTGATTGAACCGTTGATTGTGGGAAGCTCTCGTTGGTCTGATGCTCAATCAGTTTTACAAGATCAGATATGGATAATTCACTAAGAGTCAGGGTAGGGTTGAGTCTGAAATCAGTAATCAATAATGCTTTATAGGTGAAGTTCTCGAGTCTATCTACAGATGTTTTAAGCATCTCTAAATACTCTTTGTGTTCATCATCAGCTTCTTGGTTCATAGAAAGGAGGTAAGTAGAACCGATGATGCCATTAAGAGGGGTTCTTAGTTCGTGGCTAATTAGTTTAAGGAATTCATTTTTAGATTCATCGAGTTCAATGATTTGTTGATTCATTTTCTCAAGGCGATGGTTAGCCTCAGATAGTTGTTGGGTCCTAAGTTTTACCTTTTGATCAAGTTCGGCATTGAGATTTAAGAGCATCTTTTTTTGCCGGATAATGGTAATTTGCTGGTTGATCCTTAAGAGAACCTCTTCGGGGTTAAAAGGCTTTCTGATGTAGTCAACTGCACCGAGCGAGAGGGCCTTTACAATGCTATCACTATCACTTTTTGCTGTGATCATGATGATAGGAATATCACGGGTAGAGTCCTCTTCTTTAAGTTTTGTAATCACATCAAAGCCATCCAAACCAGGCATGACAAGATCCAAAAGGATAAGGTCGGGTAGACTTTTTTTTGCTATAGTGATAGCAATTTCACCATTTGGAGCAGCTTTACGATTAAAGTTTTGCAGTTGAGAGTTTAAGATTTCGATGTTTTCGGGAGCATCGTCTACAATTAGAATAGTCTCATTTGCGTTTGAAGAGGCTTCAGAAGTTATCATGGTAAAGAACTGTTTGGCGGTGAAATACTGTTAATATGTCAGTCTTTTATAGACAAAAATAGTCAATAAGTTATAGTATTTAGGAAGTTTTAGTGGTAGAAGATCTTTTAAAAAAGAAAGGTCTAATTTTTGTTAGAGAGGTGATTCGAATTGTTAACACACTTTAACGCGGCGTTTAACACATCTTAACCGCTGATAATTCCAAAAAGAACAAGCGAGTTGTTAACTTTGTTACAAAATAAATATTCTGATTTATGATGCAAACTGATATCAAAGAACTCAACGAAAAGATCCAGATGGAAAGTGCTTTCGTTGATTTAATCCGCATGGAGATGAACAAAGTGATCATTGGACAGAAGCACATGATTGATCGCCTGTTGATTGGTCTACTGTCAAATGGTCATATCTTACTTGAGGGGGTTCCTGGTCTTGCAAAGACATTAGCTATTAAATCGCTTGCTAATGTGGTTGAGGCTAAATTCAGTCGCATACAGTTCACACCCGATTTATTACCTGCTGACCTTCTTGGGACATTAATTTACAGTCAGAAGAAGGAGGAGTTTGTTGTAAGAAAGGGTCCTGTTTTTGCCAATTTCATTCTTGCAGACGAAATAAACCGTAGTCCGGCGAAAGTTCAGAGTGCTCTTCTTGAGGCAATGCAAGAGCGTCAGGTGACCATTGGCGATAGTACATACAAACTGCCTGAGCCATTCTTAGTTCTTGCTACGCAAAATCCAATCGAGCAAGAAGGAACTTATCCGTTACCTGAAGCCCAGGTTGATAGGTTTATGTTGAAGGTGGTAATTGGCTATCCTGAAAGGGAAGAGGAGAAGCAGATTCTCAGACAGAATATTCAGAATAGCTATCCTTCAACCAGTGCAGTGATAAAGCCTGAGGATATTATTCGCAGCAGGGAGCTGGTTAGAGAGGTATATCTTGATGAGAAGATTGAAAACTATATCACCGATATCGTCTTTGCTACTCGTTATCCTGAAAAGTATCGTTTGGAACAGTATAAGTCGATGATCTCTTACGGGGCATCACCTCGAGCAAGTATCAATCTGGCTCTTGCTGCAAAAGCTTATGCATTCATTAAGAGACGTGGTTATGTGATTCCTGAAGATATCAGAGCTATTGCCCACGATGTATTAAGGCATAGAATCGGGTTAACTTATGAAGCTGAGGCTGAGAATGTAACTCCCGAGCAGATTATTAATGATATCTTAAACATGGTTGAGGTTCCTTAATAGAACCTACCTTTTGCATCATACGAATGTAGTGGTCTGATGAGATTGTTAGACCACTACATGGCTTCGACTAGTGCGTCGTATGGTAAGATGTAGTTATTTGTAAACCCTTTTGGGCTGTAAAGCATTAACTTATGAATGCAAACGAACTATTCAAGAAAGTACGAAAGATTGAGATAAAGTCGCGAGGGCTCTCGAATCAGATCTTTGCCGGGCAATACCATAGTGTATTCAAGGGCAGGGGGATGGCTTTTAGTGAAGTACGTGAATACCAATACGGAGATGATATCAGGAATATCGATTGGAATGTTACGGCTCGTTTTGATAAGCCATACGTGAAGATGTTTGATGAGGAGCGGGAATTGACCGTAATGTTGCTTATTGATGTCAGCGGATCAAATGAGTTTGGTACTACTCTCCGTTTAAAAGAGGAGATTATTACTGAGATTGCAGCGGTGCTATCGTTCTCTGCTATCAAAAACAATGATAAGGTTGGGGTCATATTCTTTAGTGATCGAATAGAAAAGTTTATCCCACCGAAAAAGGGTAGTTCTCATATTCTGCGGATTATTCGTGAGCTGATAGACTTTCATCCTGAGAGTCAGGGGACAGATATCTCGGCTGCTTTAAGATTTTTGACCAATGCTATTAAGAAGAGAAGCACTGCCTTTATTCTAAGTGATTTCATTGGGAGTAATTTTGAGCAGGCACTTCAGATAGCCAACCGTAAGCATGATGTTATTGCTTTACGGATCTTTGATAACCGGGAAGAGAATCTTCCGGCAGTAGGTTTGGTTCAGTTTACTGATAAAGAGAGTGGCCGTCAGATTTGGGTTGATACCTCGGATGCTCATGTCAGGAGTGAGTATGCCCGTTTCAATAAGAAACGTAATGCAGCTATCTCTGATACACTGCTTAAGTCAGGAGTTGACCACACATCAATCCGATGTGATCAGGATTATGTCCCTGCATTGATGAATCTCTTTAGAAGGCGTGAATCACGTGCCTGATTTGTAACCTCAAATAAGGATTAGAGAATGAAAATATTTAAGTTTTTCCTGTTGTCCTGTCTTGTTACTTTTGGGGTGGTTGCAATTGCGCAGCCGTCATTCAAGGCTTCGGTTGATACCAATCGCCTGCTGATAGGACAGCATAGAACGCTTACAATGGAGTTGAGATATCCCAAGGGTTGTGTGCCTCAGCTTCCGATCATCAGTGACACGCTGATGAAGGGAATAACGCTTCTTGACGTAAGGAAGCCTGATACACTTGCTGCGGTTAACGGGATGGTTGGCCTGAAGCAACAGGTTGTGCTGACTGCTTTTGATAGTGGTAGTTTTGTTATTCCTGCGCTAATGGCTGGCTATTATGAGAAGGATGTGCCAACCCCTTCAGTCCTGATGTCAGAAGCTATCAATCTTTCGGTTCAGACCGTTGCGGTTGATACTACTAAGGCCTATCGTGACATTGCAGGTATAGAGAAAATGCCTTGGTCTATAAAAGATTATCTGCCTTACTTTTTAATAGGATTACTCGTAATTGGGTTAGTAGTAGGACTGTTGCTTTTGATCATGCATCGGCGTGGAGCCATCAATCTCTTACCTGAAAAGAGAGTCGTATTGCTTCCTCCTGATCAGGAGGCGTTAAACAGCTTAGAGACGCTCAGGTATCGTAAGCTTTGGCAGAATGGTGAGGTTAAGCTCTTTTACACCGAGATTATAGATATTCTTCGCAGATATCTTTTAAGGCAATTTAATGTTCAGGCTGCTGAGATGACAAGTGCTGAGATGCTTGATGCTCTGAGTATGGTAAAGATAAACAGTGTGGCTTATGAAAAGATCAGGAGTCTGTTTCAGATTGCCGATCTGGTTAAGTTTGCAAAGCTTATGCCTAGTCCGCTTGAGAATGATACTGCTCTTAATCATGCAGTTGACTTTGTTAAAGAGAGCTGTCCGGTACAGCCATTAGTCGAATCTGAAGAAAAGGAGAAGAATAAGATATGAACTCATATTTTGATAGGATATCTCTAGGGCAACCCTGGATGTTGTTGCTTCTTTTAATAATACCGATATATATTCTGTGGTATTATTACAGGCATCGCCGACAAGATGCTGCGGTACAGATCTCTGATACTTCAGCTTTTTTTGGGATGCAACCAAACTGGCGGGTTCGATTCAGGCATATTCTTGTAGGACTGAGGTTAGTGGCCTTGATGTTTATTATAATTGCTCTGGCTCGTCCTCAGAGTAGTATATCCAGGCAAGATGTCAGTATTGAAGGAATCGATATCGTGGTAGCTCTGGATATTTCAAGTTCTATGTTAGCAGAAGATTTTGATCCCAATCGTTTGGAGGCTGCCAAGACAGTTGCCGGAGAATTCATAGATTCCAGACCTAATGATAGGATTGGTTTGGTTGTCTTCTCAGGCGAGGCATTTACGCAGTGTCCGCTGACAACTGATCATGCCGTTCTCCATGATTTATTCTCGGCGATAAAGAGTGGCATGATACAGGATGGTACTGCAATAGGCGATGGATTGGCTACTGCTGTTAATCGACTAAAGGAAAGTACTGCCGTTTCAAGAGTGATTATTCTTTTGACTGACGGAGAGAATAATGCGGGTAATATAGATCCGCTGACCGCCGCAGAACTTGCAAATACATATGGAATTAGGCTTTATACAATAGGAGTTGGAACCATTGGAACAGCTCCCTATCCGTTTGATACACCTTTTGGTAAGCAATACCAGAATGTTGAGGTTAAAATTGATGAGAACCTGCTTACCAAAATGGCAGGGGTAGCCGGGGGGCAATATTTCCGTGCCACAAATAATGAATCTCTGAAGAAGATCTATGCTGACATTGATAAATTGGAGAAATCGAAAATTGATGTCACCGAGTTCAGAAAACATAATGAGGAGTTTTTACCCTTCGCATTAATTGCCCTAATACTACTCGTAGCTGAGTTGCTGTTGAGAAATACTGTGTTTAGATCTATTCATTAATCTGAAAAAGACTGATAAGATGTTGCAATTTCAATATCCACTATTTTTTTATGCTCTTATTATCCTTCCTCTTTCTCTTGTCTGGATGTTCTGGATACAGAAGCAGAGGAGAAAGAGTATTCGGACATTTGGTGATGTCGAATTGATGGATCGGTTGATGCCACAATATTCGGTAAGAAGGTTCTGGGTGAGATACACTATTTGGTCATTTGCAATGTTGATGTTGATCATCGGGCTAACTAATCCACGAATAGGATCTAAGTTGGAGAAGGTTAATGCAAAGGGGATTGATATCATGATTGCTCTTGATGTCTCTAATTCCATGTTGTCGGAAGATGTTAGTCCTAATAGGCTTGAAAGTGCTAAGCTTGCGATTAGTCGATTGGTAGATAATCTGAGAAGCGACAGGATTGGTATGGTTGTCTTTGCAGGTAAAGGTTATGTACAGCTTCCGATAACGACTGACTATGCCGCTGCAAAGTTGTTTTTAATGAATATTAAGACAACCTTAGTACCCACTCAGGGAACCGCTATTGGCAATGCCATTGAGTTAGCATCTCAGTCGTTTAATGATGAGAAGAATAGCCGTGCGATTATTGTAATCAGTGATGGAGAGAACCATGAAGATGATGGTTTGTCTGCTGCTAAAGATGCTGCTTCTAAAGGCATTAGGGTGTTTACAATTGGCATAGGTTCTGTTAAAGGTACGCCTGTACCTGATGTAGATGCCAGCGGAAGAGCCATTGGTTATAAGCGGGATGGTGATGGAAATACGGTAGTGAGTAGGTTGAATGAGAAGATGCTTCAGGATATTGCTCAAGCTGGTGGCGGGATGTATGTCTATGCTTCAAACACCGGTGCTGCCTTGAAAAAGGTGAAGGATGAGTTAAGTAAGCTTGCGGAAAATGAGTATGATGCTCAGCTCTATTCCGATTATATTGATCGTTTCTCCTATTTTCTGATGGCCGCCCTGGTTATATTATTACTGGAAATGCTAATCTCTAATAAGAAGAGCCGTTGGGAAGGTAAAATGAACCTGTTTGGTTCACGTGAGCTCCCGAAAAGAGATGCAAGAATTGCTACAGTTGTCTTGTTGATAATCTTTAGTCCAATCATGCTTATGGCTCAAAAGGTTGAACCTGCTGAAAGGCAAAATGTCAGAGCGGGAAATAAGCTATATGAGCAAGGTAAGTATCAGGAGGCGGTAGTAAAGTATATGAAGGCTCTTGAAGCAAATCCTGGTTCTGTTCCGGCTGCATTTAACCTCGGTTCTGCCTTATATCGAAATAAAAATGGGAAAGAGGCCAGTCAGCTTTTTTCGAACAATGCTCAACGAAAAGATATCGATGAGAAACAGGCATCGAAACTTTGGTATAATGCAGGTAACTCTTTCCTGCAACAAAAGGATTATCAAAATGCCGTTGAGGCTTTTAAGAATTCTTTAAAGATAGATCCTGATAATGGTGATACCAGATACAATCTTGCCTATGCTCAGAAAATGCTAAAGAACCAGCAGGATAAGAATAAGGACAAGAATAAAGACCAGAATAAGGATCAGAATAAAGATCAAAACAAGGATCAGAATAAAGATCAGAATAAAGATCAGAATAAAGATCAAAATAAAGATCAAAATAAAGATCAAAACAAAGATCAGAATAAGGATCAGAATAAGGATCAGAAACAGCCAAATAAGTATGATAAGAAGGATGCCGAAAGAATGCTGGAGGCTATGAAGAATGCTGAACAGAAGACCCTTGAGAACCTTAAACAGAAAAAAGAAAAGGGAACCGGTGCGGCCATAGAAAAAGATTGGTAAAACTTTTCAATAACTTAACTTTACTGTTGAAATGACATCGTCAATTACACACCTGAAAGTAAAAATGATGAATAGAATTGGAGTTTTATTGTTCCTGTTATTAGTAGCTACTTTTTCAGGCTCAGCACAGACAGTCTCATTTGAGATGGATGCTCCACAGAATGTTCAGACAGGTCAGCCATTTAGAGTAAGTTTCTCAGTAAATGCGCAGCCGGAACGATTTCGTGGTCCTGACTTTAAGGGATTTGATTTACTAAGTGGGCCAAATCAGAGTTCTTCGTCGAGTTTTCAGATGATAAACGGACAGGTGACCCAATCCATGTCGATTACCTATTCGTATCTGGTTAGACTTTCACAGCCTGGGACATACGAAATCAAGTCGGCTTCAGTTACCGTGAAGGGCAAGGAGTATACCACTCGGCCAGCTTCAGTAAAGGTTTCAGGGGCAGCCGTTGCAAATCAGCCTCGCTCAAATTCCAATGCCACGACTCCATCGCGGCAGGGTAGTAGCAGTGCTGCAACTGGTAAAGATCTTGATGAGAGTACCGGTGATATGCCTACCGGAGAAGATATTTTTATAAGGGCATTTGTTTCGAAACCCGATCCAATGGTAGGTGAGCAGATTATTGTCACATATAAACTTTACAGCAGATATTCTCTGTCGAGCCTTAACTTTAAGAATCTTCCCTCGTATAGCGGCTTCTGGAATCAGGATCTACTTGATCCAAAAGCCAGAATTCAGCCGGGGCAAGAGACTTACAACGGGAAAAGATATGTTACAGCCGAGATCAGGAAGGTTGCTTTATTCCCCCTTAAATCGGGAAACTACTCCATCTCTCCTCTTGAGATAACCGTGATGGCGCAGGTTCAGAAGCAGGCTAAGTCTCGCTTTAATGACCCTTTCTTTGATCAGTTCTTTAATGATCCAATCTTTAATATGACCGAGCAGCCGGTTGAGATGAATATTAAATCTCGCCCGGTTTCTATAAAAGTAAATGAACTTCCATCGGCTAACAAGCCTGTAGATTTTTCGGGTGCTGTAGGGAATTATAATCTGAAAGCAACCATTGATCGTACAGAGTTAAAGGCCAATGAAGCGGTGAATCTTAAAGTGACTATTACAGGAACAGGCAATCTCGAGATGATTGATAAGTTGCCGATTGTCTTTCCTCCGGATATTGAGGCGTATGATCCTAAAGTATCTACTAGTCTGAACAAAGCAGGTGGTGTGTCAGGGAGTAAGACATTTGAGTATCTTTTAATTCCGAGAAGTGCAGGCGATTTTACTATTGGTCCTTTAAACTTCTCGTATTACGATTTGTCAGCCAGAAAATATGTTACTGTTTCCTCAGAAGCGTTCAACCTTAAAGTGGCTAAGGGAGATGGGTCGCAAGGGGCTGTAGCTTATGGATCTGTAGATCAGAAAGAGGTTGAGCAGATTGGGACAGATGTAAGACATATTAAGTTGATGCCTTTGCCCGTTTATAAAGAGGGTGATATTTTATTCGGTTCACTTCAATATTGGGTGATGTTAGCCTTGGCTCTTGTCGTAGCTGTGGTATTTGGCGTTTTGGTTAGAAAACAACAGATCGCAAAAGGAGATATAAGAGCTCTTAGACTTAAAAAGGCGAATAATGTTGCGCGTAAACGGTTAAAACTTGCAAACGACTATCTGCAAAAGCGGATGGAGAATGAGTTTTATACTGAGATATCATTGGCTTTATGGGGTTATATTAGTGATAAATTCTCAATACCCCGTGCAACGTTGTCTATGGAGAGTGTGAGTGAAGTGTTAACTGAACATAATGCTCCTCAGGAAATTATTGAGCAATTTGTGAATACGCTTAATAATACAGAGTTTGCCCGATTTGCTCCGGGTGATAAAAATGCCAATATGGAAGAGGTTTATCAACAAGCCTTAGATGTCATTACTCAGGCAGAAAGAATTATACGTTAACAATGATACTGAAAGTGATCATGAAGAATATTATAATTGGATTAATGGTTTTGGTTGGAATCATGGTTACTGTTCCAACGAAGGCTGATGAGATTCCTACAGGATATTTGGCCCTACTCGATAGCGCTACCAATAATTACACAGGGAAGAATTATAGTGAAGCACTTAGGCAGTATACTCTGGTGACCTCTTATGGTTACGAGAGCCCTGAGATATGGTATAATATGGGAAATTGTGCTTATCGTCTTAACTCTTTAGCAGAATCTATTTTGTTTTATGAGAAGTCGCTTAAGCTGGATCCCGGCTTTGAAGATGCGCAATATAATCTTAGAGTTGTGAATTCAAAAATCCTTGATAAAATTGATTCGGTGCCTCAGCTTTTTTACGAGCGATGGTGGTTTTCGCTTCAGAACACTTTTCGGGCGAATACATGGGCTTTGCTTAGTCTCTTTCTTTTTGTCTTTTCTTTAGTCGGTTTTCTTTTCTACTATTTAGTAGATCTGCGTTGGTTAAGAAAGACTGGGTTTTATGGTGCTTTAGTCTTCTTGTTTCTGTTTGCTCACTCCTTTGCATTTGCATGGAAAGCATCCAGTAGAATAACCAGATCTGATTATGCAATCGTCTTTAGTCCCTCGGTTACAGTAAAAGGCTCTCCTGATGCTACATCAACTGATCTTTTTGTTCTACATGAAGGTAGTAAGGTTTTTATTGGTGATCAGGTAGGCGAGTGGTGTAAGGTTAAAAGATCTGACGGGAAAGAGGGGTGGATGCCATTAGAGGCGATTAGGAAGATTTGATTGTAGTCGAGGTATCATTGTCTCGTTTTTCTGCGATCTCTTCTTATAGAGCTTAAAAAAGCCATTTAGAGGGTAGTTTGAGGGTTTGCTCATTGGTGTAATAAGGGGGCTGTGCTGTTTTGTGAAAGCATAGCCCCCTTTTTTCTGAGTTCGACACTTTTATTGAGCATGTTTTATATTACACTGATAAACAATAACTTAAAAATACAAGGACACTCTTTTGGGTGTCCCAGGGTAAAATTAACCCATTTTGCAGCTATCCGGACAAAAAAAAAGATAGTTCAGACCATTGCGTTTCATTGAGTACAGATTTGTGTACTACAGATTTTATTTTTAACCACGAAAAACACTAAAAACACGAAAGTCTTCTTCTAACCGTTTTCGTGCCTTTCGTGGTTTAAATGATCTACTAGCATCTGGCATCTGGCATCTGGCATCTGGCAACTGGCATCTGGCATCTGGCATCTGGCAACCGACAACTTGGCAACTGGCACCGACATCTGATAGCTCGTATCTGGCATCTGGCAAGCAGCTAGCCGCCAGCAGCTAAATTTTGAATTCTTGAATTTAGTCCACAAGCGGAAAGTAGCCGTTAGCTAGTAGCTAATTTTTGAATTTTGAATCTTGAATCTCTCCTGCCAGCCACAAATACTCATGTTCCAATTCTCTAATAATCAGCATCTCTAAAGCTCCCCTCTTATATCCCTCTTATATCTCTCTTATGCTTCTCTTATGTTCTCTTATGTTCTCTTATATTTCCTCAACCTCCCCTCTATATCCCCTCTATATCCCCTCTATATCCCCTCTATATCCTCTACCTATACAGTTCTAACCTTACACGAGTTTATAGGGAGAGGATAGGGAGAGGATAGGGAGAGGA